>NZ_SMKR01000077.1 GCF_004348725.1 Kribbella turkmenica | reverse complement strand
GTTCACCCCCGCGCCGCCCCGGCGTTCTGATATATGTCTTTCGGCGGGGTGGGGGGAGGCTGGATGTCGTCGCGGCGATCGCGGGTGCGGACCACGATCGGGCTGACTGTCGTCTGCCTGCTCGCGTGTGCGATCGCGTTCACGGGCGCGGTCACCGTGCTGTTGCCCGGCCGGGAGCGCAGCGTCGCGGCGACTGTTCCGGCGGCGTCGCCCACTCCGAGCGCGAGCGCTTCGCCGGCTCCGAGGCCCGCGCCGACCACGCCGGCACCGTCCACGCCGGTCGCACCGACGGGCACCTACGGGTGCTCCGGCTTCAGCGGGATCGCCGCGAAGGTCCCGTTGCCGGCGCTGTACCGGGACACGTTCGCCTGGGGGGACGATCCGCCGTACCAGGTCGGCGACGGATCGGGCGACATCCGCTGGCGGTCCGATCCGTACAGCAAACCGAGTTGGTACATGTGGCTGCACTCGCTGCGCTGGCTGGGGCAGGGCATCACCGCGGCCGGCAAGGGCGACCGCCGCGCGCTGAACCACGTGATGGCCGTCATCCAGGACTGGGTGCGCGACAACCCGTACTCGTGGAAGGGCGACGTCGGCGCCTGGGAGTCCACGATGCATCGCACCAACGTGCTGATCTGTGCCCGGCAGGCCGTGCTCTCCGGTCTGCCGGTCCGGCGACTCCCGGCGCAGTACGCCTGGCTCGATCACGCGCTGCTCGACCACGCCCGGTTCATGCAGGACAACTGGGGCGGGGCTTGGAACCACGGCACGGACGAGAGCATCGCGCTGTTCGGTGTCGGCTGCACCCTCGGCCGGGCCGAGTTGAAGACGCTCGCCGTCGAGCGGCTGACCGAAGCCATCACCACCGCGATCGACCCGCAGGGCTCGACCAACGAACAGTCGATCGGGTACGCGATGTTCAACCACCAACTGTGGGGCCGGGCCGTCAGCACACTGCAGCGCTGCGGTGCGACTCCGAGTCCGGTCATCGAGCAGCGGCGCCGAGCGCTGGCGGAGTGGCTGGCGCTGGCGACCACTCCGACCGGACATCTCCCCCAGGTCGGTGACACGATCCGGCAGAAGCCGGACCTCGTCCGCGGGACCTCCCTCGAGTACGCCGCCTCACTCGGCAAGCACGGGGTCAGTCCACCTCGGCGGACCGCGGTGTTCGACGCCGGGTACGTCTTCGGCCGGACCGGCTGGGGTGAGACCCGGCCGTTCACGCAGGAGTCGTCGTACACCCTCCGCTTCGGCCCGGGACGCCGTTACCACGGCCACGAGGACCACACGTCGCTCACCTACACCTCTCACGGCCGGGACATCCTGATCGACCCGGGTCACTCCGGGTACCAGGACGACACGTGGCAGGCCTGGACCAAGAGTCAGTCGGCGCACAACGTGATGACCGTTGCGAACGGCCGGTCCACCGGTGCCGAGACGCGACTGGTCGGCGCGGCCATCGCCCCGACCGCGGCGTACTACGCCCTCGCCGGCACCCCGGTCGAAGGTGTGGAGCGGACCCGGGACGTCCTGGTCCTGAAGGATCCGGACCTGATCATCACGCTCGACCGCGGACAGTCCGGCGCAGTGCAGCGGTACGAGACGTTGTGGCACCTGCCGGCCGACCAGAAGGTCACCGTGCAGTCGCCGACCACCGTGGTCGCCGCCAAGCCCGGTGACACCACCAAGACCCAGGTGCTGCAGATCCCCTACCGGCAGCAACTACCCGCCGACGCCGTCACCATCGAGCAAGGCAGGCCCGACCCGGTCCAGGGCTGGTACTACCCGACCATCTTCGACCGCCTGCAGGCACCGGTGGTCAAGTTCAACCGCTCCGGGCCGAGCGCGACGATCCTGTCCGCCGTGGTCCCGGCCGACCGCCTCGAAACCGTTGCCTTCACCACCCGAACCGTCGGCGGCATGTTCTTCGTCGACCTGACGGTCGGCGCCCGGAAGACCACCGTCCGCATCACCGAGAACGGCCGCCTGTCCCGGATCCGCTGAGCTCACGCGGTGAAGGCGAAATGAAAGCGGTCTGCGTGACTCTCGTTCCATGGAACGTCCGTCCTTGCGTGCGGCCGCGCTGGCTCTCAGCCGGTCATGGCTGTCGCCGACCGGTCGCGACCGGCAGACTGATGCCATGGCGGATGCGGCCGGAGTGGTGAACCCGGCCGGTCGTGAGCACGACGCCGAATTCGAGCGCGTGATCGCGGCCTCGAGCGACCACGTGCAGGCGCTGGCCCGCGCCGTACGGGCGCTGGTGTACGACGTCCTGCCCGGAACCGTCGAGGTGGTCTGGGCGCAGCAGGGCTCGGTCGGCTGGGGCGTCGGCCCGAAGAAGTACACCGAGCAGTTCGCGTACCTGATGCCGTTCAAGAACCACGTCACCCTGGGCTTCTACCGCGGCGGCGAGCTCCCCGACCTCGAAGGGCTCCTTCCCACCACCGGCGGCCGCCAAGTCGGCGGCAAGCTGAGCATGCGCAGCTTGAAGCTGACCACCCTCGACGACATCAACCGCCCGGCGTTGCGGGCCCTGATCGACGCGTCAACTCGGACGGGTATCTGACGGCGGGCCTTCGCCCTCCTCGAGGCGGAGGGCGAGCAACTGTCGTAGTGGGATGGATTCACCGTCGCGGGCGCCGAGGCCCACGGTCAGCGGCGGGTCGGACGGGAGCAGGCGCACGCCGAACAGCCGGGACTTCAGGCTTGCGGGCGTCGCGAGGATGTAGAAGTTGCCTTCGCGGTCGACGCCGAGCGAACGGTTGCGCCGCAGGTACCAGCCGACCACGTTCGTCCGGTAGCCGCCGCCCGAGCCTCCGACCGGAGCGCGCAGCGGCTGCGGCTCGACGCCGCGCGCCGTCACCTCCCGCACGAAGTCGGTCAGCAGCGCCCGGGCCTGCGCGGTCTCGGCAGCTCTGCGCTGCTCGAGGGCGGCGGCGTGGGCCGCGGACGCCTCCCGGCGCTTCTCCCGCCAACTCGGCTCAGTGTCCACCCCGCCAGCCTAGGCGACCGTCGCTCGTCGGGAACGAGCGGTCGCCGAAGAGGATCCGCCGGGCCGCGGCCTGCCCGGGCGGAGTGCGAAGGAGTCCGAAGGCCAGTGCCGCCGCGGCCGGAGTGCGTACCTGCGCCAGCCCTCGACGCAGCAGGAGCCGCCCACGGAAGTGAGCCCGCAGCGCAGCACCGTCGTACTGCGTCAGGGCGGTCGGCCCGGCGCGCAAGGCCTCATCGAGTACGTCGGCAGCCAGCGAAGACAACCGCAGACACGGGTCCAGCCCCCCGGCTGTGAGCGGCGAGACCGCCCCGGCGGCGTCGCCCACGAGAAGCCCGTCCGCACAACCGATCCGGCGCAGCAGGCCACCGACCGGGATCGGACCGCCACGTCGCTCCACCTCGATCGGACGGTCGGCACCGGGCAAGCCAGGTGCTTCCTTCGCGAACCTCTCCAAGGCCTTGCGCATCCCGTCCGGGAAACGATCGGCGTGCCCGGCGACACCGATGTGGGCGTGCCGTCCGTCGTTGACCACCCAGGCCAGGTAGCCCGGAGCGAGCGAGGGATCGAGCACACAGTGGAACGTCGGCGGGTCGGCGCCAGGCGAAACGCTGAAGACCTCCTCCGCCCCGATGAGCAGGTGGCGGTTGCGATCCAGCGCGAGGTCCCGCGCGACCCGCGACCGGGCTCCGTCCGCGCCGACGACGTACCGGGCTCGCACGGTCCGCGGCCCGTGCGGACCGACCACGACGAAGCCAGCTCCGCACCGGCCGGCGTACCGAGTGCCCAGCGAGATCCGCACGCCGGCCGCGCGCGCACGGTCTGCCGCGGCGACGTACAACGGCGCCATGTCGCCGACCCGGTACTCGTCGCGACCGCTGACCAACGTCACCGGTCGACACAGGCCGGGCGGGTAGAGCACGACCCGGCGGATCGGCGGGCCGAGACACTCGGCCGGCAACGGGAAGTCGTCGAGCGTCTTGCGGACGAAGATGCCCGTGGTCCGGATCGCGGTCGTCAGCCGCGTACGCCGTTCGACCAGCAGGACGTCGTGGCCTCGCTCGGCGAGCAACGTGGCCGTGTGGAGACCGGCCAGCCCGGCCCCCACCACGAGCACCTCGGTCGGGTTCATCGGTCCGCGTCGGTACGCATCAACCGCAGGCCGCCGGCCACCAGCGAGGTGACCGCCCACAGCCCGAGCGTCAGCCGGGCCGACGCCGTCGTCATGTCGTCGCGCGGTCCCTCGCCGAAGATCAGGAAGAGTGCGCCGGAGCCCGGCATCCGGGCGGACAGGCCGACAGACCACTCGTACGGGAGCTGTGCCAGCAGCATCGGCAGGACGAGGACCAGCGCGATCACACTGACCAGTGCGGCCGCCGTGCTCCGGGTGGCCAGGCCCAGCCCGACAGCGAGCAGCGCACCGGCGGCGTACACGAACGCGAGCTCGGCCAGCGCCTCGACGCCGGCACCGAACGGCAACCCGAGCGATGGTCGGAAGGCCCACACCACGACGCTCGCCCCGGCCACCAGCACCACCCCGAGCAGCGTCATCGTCGCGACGATGACACCGGTCCGCGCAGCGAGCAGCACACCCCGCCGCGGTGTCCACTGCAGGGTCGGCACGATACCGCCGGTCCCGTGGTCGGCCGTGCTGGTGACCACGGCCATCGCGAGTACGCCGAACAACGCGAACATCGCGGTGAACCGGCCACCGTCCCACGCGGTCGCGTCCGGCCCCGGCCCGGTCGGGTCGCCGGAGACGTCGTACCCCATGATCGTGCCGAAGCCGAGCACGACGACCGCGGTCGCGGCCGCGAAGATCCAGGTCGAGCGGACGCTCCAGAGCCGGCTCCACTCGGCGCTGCCGGTGCGGGCGAGGACGATCGGCGTGCTCATCGGCCGGCTCCGTTCAGGTACGACGGAGTGCGGCCGTGGTAGTCGACGCTTTCCCCGGTCAGGGCGAGATAGGCATGTTCGAGCGACTGCTCGATCTCGGCCAGGTGGTGCACCGGGAGGCCGAGGGCGTGGGCGAGGTCGCCGATCTCGGTGGCGCCCAGGCCGGTGATCTCGAGCTCCCCGGGCGCCGTGCGCTCGACCGCCGCCCGGTCGGCCAGCGCTCGCTGCAAGTCCTCGATCCGCGGCGTACGGATGCGCACCCGCTGGCCGCCCAGCCCACGCAGGATCTCGTCGACCGGCGCCTCGGCGATCAGCCGGCCGCGGCCGATGACGACGATCCGGTCGGCGATCAGCTGCATCTCGCTCATCAGGTGGCTGGAGACCAGCACGGTGCGGCCCTCGTCGGCGAAACCGCGCAGCAGCGACCGGATCCAGCGGACGCCGTCGAGGTCGAGGCCGTTGACCGGCTCGTCGAACAGCAGCGCCTTCGGGTCGCCCAGCAACGCGGCCGCGATCCCCAGCCGCTGCCGCATGCCGAGCGAGTAGCCCTTGATCCGCCGGCGGGCGGCCTGGCCGAGGCCGACCTGTTCGATCACTTCCTCGACCCGGCGCAACGGGATGCCGTTGGTCCGGGCGCCGATCCGGAGATGGCCGCGCCCGGTGCGGCCGGGGTGCATCGCGCCCGCGTCGAGCAGCGCCCCGACGTGGTGCAGCGGCTCCGGGAGGTCGACGTACCGCTGCCCGCCGATGAGCGCCGTGCCGGCCGTCGGCCGGTCGAGGCCCATCACGATCCGCATCGTGGTCGACTTGCCGGCGCCGTTCGGCCCGAGGAACCCGGTCACCTCCCCGGCCGGCACGTCGAAGGTCAGATCGTCCACGGCGCGCACGTCACCGTACTGCCTGCTGAGTCCCCGCACACTGATCACCTATCGATAATCGATGCTCAGCTATCGACTGTCAACATTGAGCCAGCGACTATCAATCGTGATCACATTTCGGAATGAGATCACCCCAGGTCTCGACGCCGGCACACCGCACGCCCGGCTCCTGGCGACCGAGCTCCAGCTCCGGTGCGAGCTCGACGTACGCGTGCCGCAGCCGGCTCATGCCGATGATCAGCCGGCCGCGCTTCCCGAGCGCCGAAGGATGACGGCCGGCGGCCCGAACAGCCCGGAGCTCACGGAGTCCGCGGCGTGCTCGATGTCCTGCAGGTCGAACCGCCGGCCGTAGCGAGCCGTCACCGACTCGACCAGCGGTGCGAGGTGCTGGTCCACCGACAAGGCGTTGGCGTTCGTGTTGTGCACGACGACGCGCAGCGCGTTGGTGCCCTGCTTCGCGGCGTCCGTGATGTCGACCCGGTACGGCGGCGCCCAGAGCGTGCCGCACCGGCTCTCGTTCACCCACACCTCGGCGGCCACCCCGATCGGCGCCTCGAGCAACGCCTGGTACGAGTGCACCGGCAGACGACCGGACCGGTCGGTGGGCGCGCCGGCACCGAAGTCCAGCAGCACACGGCCGTCAGCCTCCGGAAGCTCGAACTCGATCTCGTACGAGGCCCAGCCCGAGTACGCCGCATGCGCCGGATCGTCCTCCCACCGGTGCGGCAGCGTGACGGATTCACCGAACACCCGCCAAGACCCGTCCAGCGTGGCGAACGGAACATCGACCACGGGATCGTCGGCAGCAGTAACGGACGCCGGCACGAGCACAGCCGCCTCGTACGGCGAGAGCGTCACCTCGGCCGGACTGATCGGCGTCGTCGACCCGGTGACCGGGTCCCACCGCTCGGCCGTCGACTCGGCGAGCGTGAAGGTCCGCGTCCGGTTGCCCGTGTTCGCGACGAAGTACACGTCACCGTCGTCGAGCCGCCGATGCACGATCCCGACGTCGTCCGGCAACGGCGCCGGCAACTGGTCCGCCAGTCCGGCGAGATCCTCGGTGACCACTCCCCCGGCCGCGATCACCGCCTCCAGCCACCGCCTGGTCTCCCCCGGCACAGTCGCACCGCCGGGTACGACGACCAGCCCGACCGCGGCCGGGTCGACCACGGTGGTCGCGTCGTCGTCGATCAGGTCGAAGTCGAGGCCGGACTCGCGGATGATCCGCGGGATGTCGTCACCGATCAGCCGTCGTGCCGCCCGATAGAGGTTCAGCGTGCCGGCGGCGTAGGCGTCCGAGGCCGGCACGTACACCTTCACCGGCCGGACCGGAGTGCCCTGCTGGAGCAGCCACGACACTCGGTGCAGGTAGCCGAACAGGTCGGGCGCGACCGGCCACCACGGGTTGCGGTCGTCCAGTGCGCCGGCGGCGTAGAAGATCCAGCCGACGCCCGGTTGGCCGGAGGGCGAGTACGGCCAGCCGTGGCCGATCAGCTGGTTCACCCCGGACAGGAAGTGCTCGTGTGCCTCCCCTTTGAGGTCGAGCGGCGTCGCCCGGAACGACGGCGAGTGCACCCAGGTCCAGGCCTCGGCCGACACCACCGGCCGGCCGTAGGTGTTCGCGGCCGACGACGCCCAGCGCGTCTCCGGCAGCCGCGTCCATCCCCAGCCCTCGCCCTCGAACAGGTCGGCGTGCCGGTAGCTGCTCATGGTCGCGGGCGGCTCGCCGTACGACTGGATCCGGAACGGTACGCCGTGCTCCGCCGCCCAACGCCGGCACACGGCAACGAAGTTCTCCTCGTACAACTCCGACAAGGTCCGGTAGAAGTCGATCCGGACCCGGTCCCTGCCGGTGAGCAGCTCCCACAGCCGGGGTAGCAGGTCGTATCCGCGCCGGCGTTCGAACTCGGCCGGCAGATCCGGTGTCCAGTCCGCCTGGTACACCTCGAGGCTGTCGCAGAACACCGACCCCACCAGCCCAGGGGTGGCCGCCGCCAGCAGTGGCTCGGCCACTGCCCTGAGGTGCTGCTCGGCCGCGGCGGCCGAGTAGTGGTCGAGGACCGGCCCTTCGGCACCGGCCGCCGCCCGCTTGACGTTCTGCCCGGTCAGCCGGGAGGTCGCGACCAGCACCTCCCGCGGCCCGTTCCCGGCCGGTACCCGGATCATCCCGTTGCTGACGGCAACTTCGTCGTACGCCGAGGGCACGCCGGCGGACCCCTCGCCGACGAACGCCGCGACCACCTGGTCGCCGGGCCACGGCTCGGCGACCGGGACGTCGTACGCCTCGGCACCGATCTCGCGCCGGTCCCAGGTCAGCCTGCGCGCCGCCAGCTCCGGCGGGACGTGCCCGCCGCCGAAGGACCAGCCGCTGCCGAGCGTCAGGTCGAACCGCAGCCCCAGCTCGTGCGCCGTACGCGCCGCGAACCCGACGTCGCGCAGGAACTTGTCCGAACCGAACGGCGCGTCGACCGAGCTCATCGGATAGACGAACGCGGCCTCGACCCCGCCGAGCCCGGCCGCGGCCATCGCCCGCAACTGGCGTTCGAGCTCACGCTGGTCCACCGACGGCCCGAACCACCACCACCGCATCATCACCCGGCCGTCGCCGGGCGGTGCCCGGAACCCCCGTCGTACGTCGTCCACCGTCGCCACCGGCACCGACCTCCGCAAGTCTCGGTTCCGTCCACCCCATCCCGAGCCAGCGCGTCCGGTCAACGCCCGTGACCACTACCGGTCACTCGACCAGCTTGCCCTCCGTGGAGAGGTCGTCCCGCATCAGCGCGCGAAGCTCGTCGGGGATCGGCGGGATGCTCTCGCGCACCACCTCACCCGGGCCGGACCAGACCATGTTGACCTGGAGCGACTCGTCGAGGTCCGGGAAGTCCGAGCGGTTGTGGCACCCGCGGGTCTCACGGCGTTCGAGGGCGGCGTCCAGGGTCGCCCGCGCCGCCAGTGCCGACGACTTCAGGTCGAACGCGTGCGCCAGGTCCTGGAACCCGGCGATGTCCGGGTGCACACCCATCCGGGTCATCCGCTCCTCGATCTCGCCCAGCTCGGAGATGCCGGCCAGCAGGCCGGGCGCGTCCCGGACCACGCCGGCCCGGCTCGTCATCGTGTCGCGAAGCGCGCGCTGCAGGGCACGGACGTTCTCCTCGCCGTCGTTCGCCAGCAGGTCGTCGATCTCCGCCCGCGCCTCGGCGACCGCCTCCACGGACCGCTCCTGCGACTGCCGCCCGACGGAGAACTTCGCCGCCTCCTCCGCGACGATCCGGCCGAACACCAGGAGCTCGATCAGGGAGTTGCCGCCGAGCCGGTTCGCACCGTGCAGACCACTGGCCGCCTCGCCGACCGCGAACAGCCCCTCGACGTCGGTGCTGTGGTCGTCCGGACGGACCCACACGCCGCCCATCGAGTAGTGCGCCGTCGGCGCGATCTCGATCGGCTGCTTGGTGATGTCCAGCATCTGCAGCTCGAGCAGCGTCTGGTAGACCCGCGGCAGCCGGCGCATGATCGTCTCCCGCGGGAGGTGCGACACGTCCAGCCAGACCCCGCCGTTCGGCGTCCCCCGGCCTTCCATGATCTCCGTGTACGCCGCCAGCGCGACCCGGTCCCGGGTCGACAGCTCCATCCGCTCGGCGTCGTACCGGGCCATGAACCGCTCGCCCAGCGCGTTCCTGAGCTGACCTCCTTCGCCGCGGGCCGCCTCGGACACCAGCGTGCCGGCCGCGTTCTCGGGTTCGATCAGGCCGGACGGGTGGAACTGCACCAGCTCGGGGTCCCGGATCCGCCCGCCGGCCTGGACGGCCAGCCGGAAGGAGTCGCCGGTGTTCTCGTCGCGCCGCGACGACGTCCGCCGCCAGATCCGGGTGTGACCGCCCGCGGCCAGGATCACCGCGTCGGCATGGATGACGTAGCGGCGCCCGGTGGTCAGGTCGAAGCCGTACGCGCCGAAGACCCGGTTGTCGCGGACCAGGATCCGGGTCACGTAGATCGTGTCCAGGATCGGCACGCCCAGCTGAACCGCGCGGTTGATCAGGGTCCGCTGGATCTCCAGCCCGGTGTAGTCGCCGGCGAACGCCGTCCGGCGGTACCGGTGGGCTCCGAAGAACCGCTGCGAGATCCGCCCGTCGGCCTCCCGGGCGAACGGCATGCCGTAGCGCTCCAGGTCGGCGATGCCCTCGGCCGCTCCCTGGGTGACGATCCGGACGGTGTCCGGGTTGGCCAGCAGGTAGCTCTCCTGCAGGGTGTCGGCGGCGTGCTGCTGCCAGCTGTCCTCCGGGTCCATCGTGGCCAGGGCGGCGTTGATCCCGCCGGCGGCGAGCGAGGTGTGCGCGTCCGAGCGCGGACGCTTGCCCAGGGCAAGAACCTCGACACCCTGCTCGGCCAGCTCGATCGCGGCCCGCAGGCCGCCACCACCGGTTCCGATCACCAGTACGGACGTGGCGATCTGCTGCTCGGTGGTCTTCATCGGGTCTCCTTCGAGTCGTCCCAGGCGGGCCGGTGTGGCTCTACAGCTAAGACAACTCGGAGCAGCGGAGTGTGACTGTCAGCCCGGTCACATCCTGACTGTCTGTCACGTCTCACCGGCGTACGTCGGCGAGTCCGGGTGGTACGCGAGGTCGTAGTGCCGGAGCCGGTAGAGGTTCAGACGCTGACCGTGGTATTGCTCCGTCTCGCCGATCAGCTCCATCCCGATCCGCTTGGCGGTGCCGGCCGCGCGGGCATTCGTCGGACCGACCAGGGCGAACACCTCCTCGAGATCGGTGTTGTGCATCGACCAGTCGGCCACCGCCGCCCCGGCCTCCGCGGCGTACCCGTTGCCCCACGCCGACCGGGCCAGCTGCCAGCCGATCTCCATGTCGTCCCAGAGTGCGAGCCGGAGCAGCGCCACGCCGCCGACGACCCGGCCGGTGTCCCGCAGCTCGACGGCCCAGTGGCCGGCCGGCTTCACGTCCTCGGCCTGCCAACGGTGCAGCAGGTCGCGCATGGCCGGCACGTCCGGCACCCAGCTCAGCTGCGGAATCAGCCAGCGGGTGACGTGCTCGTCGCCGTAGATCGCCAGCGCGTCCGAGGCGTCGATGTCGCGCCACGGCCTGATCACCAGTCGTTCGGTCTCGATCCTCGGCTTCATCTCGTCCTCCACGGCAGGGGCCTGGCACTGCCTATGACCGGGCAGCCGATGCCGATGTGACAGTGCGACGTCCGTGGGAGTCCATGGGGGTTCCCCGGGGGCGACCACGGACTTCACCACGGACTTCCAGGGCGCGGCGGCCACGGACCGGCGGCGAGGCTGGGACAGCCACCTCGGAACGGAGCAGAGGAGCCGATCATGAACCTGGACCAGGCAGCCACGGACTTCGTCGTCCTCCGCCCCCGCCTGTTCGGGATCGCCTGCCGGATCGTCGGCAACGCGCCCGACGCCGAGGACATCGTCCAGGACGTCTGGCTGCGCTGGCAGCGCACCGACCGGCCGGCCGTCGTCGACCCGGCGGCCTTCCTCGCCACCGCGACCACCCGGCTCGCGATCAACCTGGTCCGCTGCGCCCGCCGCCGGCACGAGACGTACGTCGCCTCCTGGCAGTTCGAGGAACACGCCGCCGACGACGCCGACCCGCACACCCGGGCCGAGCAGGACGAGTCCATCGACCGGGCCGCCCGGATGCTGCTCGAACGGCTCTCCCCGGCCGAACGGGCCACCTACGTCCTCCGGGAGGGCTTCGAGTACCCGTACCGGCAGATCGCGGACATGCTGCGGATCGAAGCACCGAATGCCCGCCAGCTGGTCAAGCGGGCCCGGGACCGGCTGTCCTCCGACCGCCGCCATCCGTACAGCCCCGCCGCGCATGATCAACTCGTCCGTGCTCTGGCGTCGGCGTCGCGGGCCGGGGATTTGTCGGACCTCAAGGAGTTCCTGACCGCCGGCCTGGCCGAGCAGGCCGCCTGACCCGGTACGGCGTACCGGCCGCGTCGTCCGGCGCCGACACAGATCCGGCTCCAGCCTCTGATGAGAGGATGGTGAGTCGTGACGGGACCGACGCAGTGGCTTCGCGGCCGGAGTGCGGAGTCCGCACGCCTCGACCGCCTGGTGGCCGGCGTGCGCGCCGGCCAGGGACAGGTGCTGATCGTCCGCGGTGAGGCCGGGATCGGCAAGTCCGCGCTGCTCGACCACCTGATCCGGAACGCCGACGGCTGCCGGGTCGCCCGGGCCTCCGGGGTCGAGTCCGAGATGGAGCTCCCGTTCGCCGGTCTGCACCAGTTGTGCAGTCCGTTGCTGAAGCTCGCCGAGCACCTGCCGCCGCCGCAGCGGGCGGCGCTGTCGGTTGCCTTCGGCCTGGAGTTCGGCGGCCCGCCGGACCGCTTCCTGGTCGGCGCGGCCGTCCTCAGCCTGTTGTCGGAGGTGGCCGACCGCAAGCCGCTGCTGTGCGTCGTCGACGACGGGCAGTGGCTGGACCAGGCCTCGGTCCAGGCGCTGACGTTCGTCGGCCGGCGACTGTTCGCGGACCACGTCGGCATCGTGTTCGGCGTACGGGACCCGCTCACCGGGCCGGAGTGGCGAGGATTCCCGGAACTGACGGTCGGCGGCCTGCCGGAGGAGGACGCCGGGGCGTTGCTCGACGCCGTCGTCCCCGGGCGGCTGGACGAACACGTCCGGGACCGGATCGTGGCCGAGACCAGAGGCAACCCGCTCGCACTGCTCGAGCTGCCGCGCGGTCTGACCGCGGCCGAGCTGGCCGGCGGGTTCGAACGACCGGACGCGCGGCCGCTGGCGAGCCAGATCGAGCAGAACTTCGCGCAGCGGGTCCAGCTCCTGCCCGCACGGACCCAGCACCTGCTGCTGATCGCCGCCGCCGAGCCGGTCGGCGACCTGCCGTTGCTGCTCCGGGCGCTGACGATCGTGGGCATCCCGCTGACCGAGGCCGGGCCCGCCGAGGCCTCCGGTCTGGTCGAGCTCGGCGCCCGGGTCCGGTTCCGCCATCCGCTGGTGCGGTCCGCGATCTACCGGGCCGCCACGCCGGCCGACCGCCGTGCGGTGCACCACGCGCTGGCCGAGGCGATCGACCCGGATCTCGACCCCGACCGGCGCGCCTGGCACCGCGCCCAGGCGGCCGACGAACCCGACGAGAGCGTCGCCCGTGACCTGATCGCGTCCGCGGATCGAGCGGAGCACCGGGGTGGGCTCGCGGCCACGGCCGCGTTCCTGCGGCGTGCGACCGAGCTGACCCCGGACCCGGGCACCCGCGCGGGCCGCGCCCTGGCCGCCGCCCGGGCCACCTTCCGGGCCGGTGCCTTCGAGGCCGCGCAGAAGCTGCTCGTGGTCGCCGACGAGCAGTCCGCCGACGGGCTGCAGCAGGCCACCGTGGGACTCCTCCGGGCGCAGATCTCGTTCGCCTCCGGTCACGGCGCGTCGGCCGCGCAGCAACTGCTGGACGCGGCCCGCCGACTCGAGCCGCTCGATCTGGACCTGGCCCGCGACACCTATCTAGACGCCTTCGTCGCCGCCATGTTCGCCGGGGTGCTCGCCCCCGGATCGCCGCAGTCCGCGGTGGCACAGGCGGCCCGGATGGCGCCGCGGCCGGCGGTCCGCCGCAAGCACGACCTGCTCCTCGAGACCCTGGCGGTCTCGTTCACCGACGGCTACCCGGCCGCGGTGCCGCTGGCCAGAGCGGCGATCGAAACGTTCGCCGATCCAGGCCAGGCGGATCCGGCCGACCTTCGCTGGTTGTGGCTGGCGTCGCGCACAGCTGTGGACCTCTGGGACTACGAGCACTGGGACATCCTCACCGCCCGGCACGTCCGGATGGCGCGCGCGCTGGGCGATCTCGCCGAGCTCCCGCTGGTGCTCAACTCGCGACTGACGATGCATCTGTTCGGCGGCGACTTCGCGGCTGCCGCGTCCTTGCAGGCCGAGATCCGGACGATCGTCGACGCGACCGGAAGCGCGCTCGCGCCGTACGGGGCGATCGGTCTGGCGGTGCTGCGCGGACGGGTCGACGAGGCCACGCCGCTGATCGCCAAGACGATGGACGACGTGGCGGCACGCGGCGAAGGCGGCGGAATGTCGTTCACCCGCTGGGCCAACTCGGTGCTGCTGAACAGCCTCGGCCGGTACCCGGAGGCCTTGGCGTCGGCCCAGGCCGCCAGCGCTGACCCGAACGACCTCGGTGTCGGCAGCTGGTCCCTGCCCGAACTGGTCGAGGCCGCCGTGCGGAGCGGACAGCATGAACTGGCAGGCGAGGCACTCGACCGGCTCGCCATGCTGGCGCAGGCCACCGGCACCGACTGGGCACTCGGTCTGCTCGCCCGGTCGAAGGCCCTGCTGGCCAAGGGCGCGGCCGCGGAGCCGGACTACCAAGAGGCCGTCGAGCGACTCGGCCGGACCCGCTTGCGGATCGAACTCGCGCGGTCGCACCTCCTCTACGGCGAATGGCTCCGGCGCGCGGGCCGCCGGCAGGACGCGCGCACCCAGCTGCGAACGGCGTACGAACTGCTGACGGCCGTCGGCGCCGACGCGTTCGCGGACCGCGCCCGGCACGAACTGGCGGCCACCGGCGAGACGATCGGCGAGCGGGCGAGCCGCCGGGCGGCCGACGCGCTCACCGCCCAGGAGGCACACATCGCCGAGCTCGCCGGGGCCGGGCTCACCAACGCCCAGATCGGCGAGCAGATGTTCCTCAGCCAGCACACCGTCGAGTGGCACCTGCGCAAGGTCTTCACCAAGCTCGGCATCACCTCCCGCCGCCAGCTCCGGCCGCAGACGGGCTAGCGCCCGGGGCCGTGTCACACATCGGCCCGCTGTCTTGTCATGACTGGTGACAAGACAGAGAGCTGGAGGCGCCAGGTGCGCAGGATCCTCGTGGTCGGCGGCGGGTACGCCGGCTTCTACGCGGCATGGAAGTTGGAGAAGAAGCTTCGCAGGGACGAAGCCGAGGTCGTGGTGGTCGACCCGAGGCCGTACATGACCTATCAGCCGTTCCTCCCGGAGGTTCTGTCCGGGAACGTCGAGGCCCGGCACGCGGCGATCTCGCTGCGGCGGAACCTGCGCCGGACCACCCTGGTCGCCGGCGCGGTCACCTCGATCGAGCACGGCCGGCGGGTGGTCACGATCCACCCGGTCCAGGGCGCCGAATTCGAGCTGGCCTACGACATCATCGTCGTGACCGCGGGCGCGGTCACCCGGACGCTCGCGCTGCCCGGTGTGGCCGAGCGGGCGATCGGCATGAAGCACGTCGAGGAAGCGGTCGCCATCCGCGACCAGCTGCTGACCGCCTTCGACCGGGCCTCGGTGCTCCCGCCCGGCCCGGAGCGCGAACGCCTGCTGACCGTCACCTTCGTCGGCGGCGGCTTCGCCGGTGTCGAGGGCTTCGCCGAGCTGCTGTCGCTCGCGAACGGACTGCGCAAGTCCTACCCCGAGCTCGGGCCGGACGACCTCGCCTTCCATCTCGTCGAGGCGAGTCACCGCATCCTGCCGGAGGTCACCGACAAGCCCGCGGCGTGGGTGCGCTCGACACTCGAGCGGCGCGGCGCGCGGGTCCACCTGGGCACCACGCTGGTGTCCGCCGCCGACGGTCACGTGGTGCTGTCCGACGGTACGACGTTCGAGTCGGACCTGATCGTCTGGACGGCCGGCAACGCGGCGACCCGGCTGATCCGCGGTCACACCGACCTGCCGGTCACGGCGCGCGGACTGGTCCAGGTCCGGGCCGACCTCCGCGTCGGCACCGAGACCGAGATCGTGCCGGACGCGTGGGCGGCCGGTGACGACGCCGCCGTACCCGACCTCGCGTCGCCGGTGCCCGGGGCCTTCACCGTGCCGAACGCGCAGAACGCCGTCCGGCAGGGCAAGCTGCTGGCGAAGAACCTGCTCCGCTCGCTGCGCGGCCGCAAGCCGAAGAACTACGTCCACCACACCCTCGGCGCGGTCGCGACCCTCGGGCTCGGCCGCGGGATCTTCCAGTACAAGCGGATCGTCGTGAAGGGCTTCCTCGCCTGGCTGATGCACCGCGGGTACCACGTGCTGGCGGTGCCGACCTGGGACCGGAAGGTCCGCGTGCTGTCCGTCTGGCTGGCGGCCGCCTTCTACGGCCGGGACATCGTCTCGCTGGCGTCCGTGCAGCGGCCCCGGGACGCGTTCGTGAACGAGGCCGACACCCCCGAGCTCATGTCGAAGTCGGCCTGAGGTCAGCGCGGGTTGGTGCAGAGGAACGGCGGGCGCGTGCCGCCGGAGTGGTACTGGTACTGCTTCCCGCCGGCCTCGAGGACGATGCGGGCGCCCGGGACCAGGGCCTGGGTGTAGTTCATCCCGGGCTCCGGGCAGCCGAGGCTCCCGTCCGGCCAGGTGACCTCGGTGGCGCTGACCACGGTCACCTGACCGGGGTCGATGCCCAGCCGCTTGACCAGGTCGGCCTTGGCCTGCTCGACCGCTCCGGACGCCGGCGGCGCTCCTGTCGGGGTTCCCGGGCTCGGCGACGCCGACGGGGTCTCCGGGCTTGGCGTGCTGCTCACAGTCGGTTGTCCTTCCATTCCAGATTCGTTGCCGCAGGCAACCAGCAGGGCTGCCGCGACGACCGCGGCCACCGTCAGGCTTCGCATCACGATCACCTCCCCCTCTGGACGCCGGCGGCGTCCGGTTCGTTGCGGCGTCAGTTGTTCAGCTGTCGTTTCCCCGACGGCAGCGGACCGCGTGCAGGATCGCGTGGGGCCGCCCGCCCGCCAACGTACCAAGGAGCATCGTCATGTCTGTTGACCGTCGTTCCGTCCTCCGGGGGGCCGCCGCCGGCGCCGCCGGGGTCGGGTTCGCCACCGTCGGCACCGTCCCGTCGCTCGCCGAGGCGACGCCCGGTCCGCGGCACTCGCCGTTCCCCACGCACCGGCCGTTCCCGCCGCTGCTGGACGACCCGAACGGCATCCTCGCGCTGCCGCCGGGCTTCCGGTACCGGATCGTCACCAAGGCCGGCGAGACCAGGCTGCGCACCGGCCAGCCGACTCCGTCGATGCACGACGGCACCGCGGTGTTCGACGGCGGCCGGAACCGGTACCTGCTGATCCAGAACCACGAGGTCGGCGGCGCCAGCCAGCTCGGGGTACCCCCGATCGAGGGCACCGTGTACGACGCCGGCGTCGGCGCGGCCGGTGGTTGCACCGTCATCTCCGTCGACCGCGACGGCAAGAACCTGGGCGAGTGGGTCGGCATCTCCGGCACCCTCACCAACTGCGCCGGCGGCCACACCCCCTGGGGCACCTGGCTGACCTGTGAGGAGACCGAGTCCAAGGCGAACGGCACCACTCGCCTGAAGGACCACGGCTACGTCTTCGAGGTCTGGGGCGACGGCCGGACCGCCCATCCGGTCCCGCTGAAGGCGCTCGGCCGGTACGCCCACGAGGCGCTCGCCGTCGACAAGGACCGCAACCACATCTACCTGTCCGAGGACGCGTCCGGCCCGAACGGGCTGTTCTACCGCTGGTCGGCCCCGGCCGGCTACAAGCTCGGGCCGAACAGCTGGCGGCAGCTGGCGGACGCCGACTTCGGCACGCTCGAGGCGATGGCCATCCTCGGTGACGACGGCAAGCCGATCCCGGACGTCGCGTACCTGACGTCGGCGCAGCTGCTCCGGCCGTTCCGGGTCGCGTGGGTGCCGGTGCCGGACCGGAACGCGGTCTCGGTGTCCTGCCGCAGGCAGTTCACCAACGACCAGGTCACCCGCGGCAAGAAGTTCGAGGGCGTCTTCGGCACCGACGAGGGCGTGTACGTCGTCAACTCGTACGCCGAGTCCGGCACCAGCGACCTGCCGTCCGACGCCGTACCGCACGACGGCATGGTCTGGTTCTACAACTACCGCAACCGGACCATCCAGCTGGTCACGTACTTCCCGGAGAGCGCGGCGGCCGACCAGGGCTCCGGGGCGCGGTACGACGACTACAATTTCGACAGCCCGGACAATGTCACCGTCACTCCGTGGGGCTCGCTCGTCCTCGCCGAGGACGGCAACGCCAGCAGCCACGTGCTGAGCTCCACCCCGGGCGGCCCGACGTACGCGATCGCCCGCAACATGCTCAACGACTCCGAGTTCACCGGCCCGGCGTTCTCCGCGGATGGCCGCATCCTCTTCGTCAACCTGCAGAGTCCCGGCATCACCTTCGCCATCTCCGGCCCCTGGCGCGACTACCTCGGCTGACAGCCGCCCGTGCGACCTTCCTGTCCGTTCTGTCGGTGCCGGCGGACAGGAAGGCACGCATGAGAAACGGCGCGATCCTCCCAGGCGGTACGCGGAGATCAAGCCGTGGGCGGAGGCGGGCGCCATCTGGTGGCTCGAGACCCGCTGGGAGCTCCCCCACCAGTCCCCCGGGCCGATGCGGCACGTCCGTGCTCGCCTGAGCGCTGGTCCACCAGTCCGGACGTGAGGAAGTACTGCCCGGCGGCGTACGTCGACATCACCAGGGCACCCCGGCCGGGGAAATCGCGGCCGGCGAGGCGGAGCGCGATCAGGGCGTCCGAGATCAGGAAGAGTGCGCCGCCGAGGCCGCTGCGGGGGCTGTGCCAGCGCGACGCGATGGCGGTTGCCGTCAACAACAACGCGTACGCCGCGACCGGGACCCGTTGGCCGCCGAGTCCTGGCGAGAGCACCGCTACCAGGGCCGCCCAGAGGGCGCCGTACGCCGCGACCACCCGCCAGGATCGCTGACCGGGCCTGGTCAGGTAAACCGCGAGGTAGCACGCGTGGGCAGCGGCGAAGGCGGCGATCCCGGCCAGCTGCAGCTCGGTCTCCAGCAACAGATCACCGGCGGCCGAGGCCAGGAGCGCGGCCTGGAGCAGCGGCGGCGCCTGCTCGGTTCTTGACCAGGAAAGCAGCAGAGGCATCAGCGACGCCTTGCTCGCCTGCTTCAGCACCTTGGCGTCGCAGGCGACCGCGACCACCTGCACCACCGCCGCGCCCCAGTACGCCGCCAACCGCCGCCGCCCGTTCGCCAGCTGGCCCAGTTTCATAACGGCTAGTGTGACCTCCTCCGGTGAACACACCGGAAATCAGCCGGCCAGGTCGGTCCCGGAGCCGCGGCGGCCGGACGACGTGACGTGACCGTCGGGCAGTTGGCACCGGCCACCGCCGTTCGACAGGTCACTCGCGCGGCTGGTCGAGGAGCACGACCTCGCAGTCGTAGTGCTGGGACGCGGTCATCGGGCCGCGGAACCAGAGCAGCGGGATCCGGGCCGGGTCGCCCGGGGCGACGATGGGGCGGAGGTTGTCGACAGCGGAGTTCTCCGTCACCGGTGTCCAAGTCGCACCCGTGCCGGCGACGCGGGCGTGGAAGATCTCGTGGTGCGCCAGTTCCGTGCCGTCGCGCGGGTCGATCGGCGTCGAGACGTAGAGGGACTCGATGTCGTACGGGTCGATCGCGACCAGACCGGTGTAGTCCTGCTCGTGCGGCAGCAGCCCGGCGCCCGCCTTCGCCAACTGACGGACCTCCCACTCGCCGCCCGGAGCCAGGCGCGCGTAGAAGTAGCGGTGGTCCAGCACGTTCCGCCGCCGCTCGAACGCGTCCTCGGGCTTGTCCGGTGTGTCCTGCCGCGCGAGCAGCACCGCCGCGACCGTGCCGTCGTCCGCCCGCCGGATGTCGATCGTCCAGCAGTGCGTCATCGGCTCGCCGTCCCACACCGACCCGGCTCGGAGCACGGTGGTGAGCTCCACCTGCGAAGGCGCCTCGCCCTTCAACGCCACCGGATCCACGACCGTCCCGTCCGACCGGTGCAGCGCGCCGCCCTCGAGATAGCCGTGGTAGATCGAGTTGTCGTAGTCGCGCGGGTGGTGGTCGGTCGTCACCAGGTCGATCCGGGTCGGCGTCGACACGTACCGCGTGTAGCCGTTGACGTAGCCGACCTTCGGCCGGGTGAAGAGCTTGCCGGCGTACGTCCAGCTGTCGCCGTCGTCGTCGGAGACCAGCGCGCACGGGTCGTCGTTGACCGCCCGCGCGAAGCAGTACAGCCGTCCGTCGAGCCGGTGCAGGTTCGAGTACGTCACCCCGCGCCCGCCGGTGAACTCGCTCCAGTCGAACGTCCGCACCGGACCCCACGTCCGCGGATCCCCCGGCTCACTCACCCGCCACCGGGTCAGGTCATCCGTCTTGTGCTTGGTGTACACCGCCAGCCACCGGCCGTCGGCCCGCCGCCACAGCGCCGGCACGTCGTGATCGTCGGCCTCGAACCGCTCGTCCAGTACGACGACCTCGCTCGAGCCGGACCGCAGGTCGACGACGGTCAGCTCGACGTTCCCCGACCGCTCCGCACCGCCCGGCCCCTCGGCGGCCGCGATCGACCCGACCACCAGGGCCTGGCTGTCCGGGTCCACCACCGCCCGCTCGTCCTGGAACCAGCACCATGCACCGTTGTCATTGATCACCTGAGGCTCACGCATGGGTCCCCAGTCTGCCAGCAAGCGCTTGCCAAGACGCCTTCGCCCGGCGTTTCCCGGTGTTAGGGCACAGGTACGGCGGCTAGAGCGTGAGGACGAGGCGGCCGGCGGTCCGGCCGGTGGACTGGCGGTTCCAGGCCGCCGTGATGTCGGGGAGCGCGACCGTCTCATGGGCAACCGTGACGGCGCCCGCGGCCGCCTGCCGGAGGACGGCGGTGAGGGCGTCGCGGCGTTGGTCCGGGGTGATGGCGTTGTTGGTGTAGCCGAGGATGCTCGCGGACCGGCTGCGGAGGATCGCCGACGAGAACGTCGCCTCGTCTCCCGAGGCGCCACCCAGATTGACCAGGCGCCCACCGGGTGCCAGCAGCCGCGCGGCCGCGCTCGCGACCGACCCGAAGACCGGGTCAACGATGACGTCGACCGCGCCACCGGTCGCCTCGGCGAGCCTCGCTGTCAGGTCCGTGGTGTCGGCAGGCTGTCCGGCCAGCTCACCGCCGGTCTTGTCGGCGCGGTCCTGCGGCACGCGGTCGGCCGGCGTGATCACCTCGTCCGCGCCCGCAGCCAGCGCCCGCCGGCGGGCGTCGTCGGAGCGGCACACGGCGACGACCCGGCTCGCTCCGAGCACTCGCGCCGTACCGATCGCGGCCTGCCCGACCGCTCCCCCGCCGCCGAGCACGACGACTCGCTCGCCCGGCTGGAGCCGCGCACGCCAACTCAGCACCATCCACGCCGCGACCCCCGACAGACCGATCGCCGCAACCTCCGTGTCCGGCACCGGCGTGTCGAGCGCGACGAGATCCGCATCCGGTACGGCGCACCGCTCGGCGAAACTCCCGTCGCCCGGGGCCATCCCCGCCGATGTCGCGAAGAAGACCTTGATGCCCGGAGTGACGACAGCCGACTCCTCGACCACGCCGACTCCCTGTACCCCCGGGACGTACGGGACCTCGGGCGGACCGAAGTACGACGTACCGGACGCGCACAGCAGATCGAGCGGTACGACGGGAGCCGCGGTCACGCGGACGATCGACTGCCCCTCGGCCGGGACCGGGTCCGGGTGGTCACCGTGGGACGGTGCTTCACCGTGGACGCGCAGGACGGCTGCTCGCACGCGATCTCCTAGGTGGCGATGTCCGGATAGGGCAGGGTCAGGTGCTGGAGCGCCTTGCCGTAGGCCTTCTGGTACTCCAGCGGACCGTGGTCGCGCTCGAACATCGCGATGAACAGCGTCAACGTGAGGAACGGATGGGCGCCCATCCGGAACAGCGTCACGTGATCCTGGGCGACCAGCGCCTGCCGCTCCTCGTCGGTGAACGCCAGCCAGGTCGACCGCTCCCCGGAGGTGCAGTTGAGGATCCGGTTCGCCATTTCCTCCTCCCACCAGGCCACCGTCGCGGCGGCGTCCTCGCGGTACCGCTCGACCAGGGCGGGGTCGCGGTCGATCGTGAAGAGGAACTTGTCCAGCAGGTACCTACTCATCCACGTCCTCGCTTCGCTCCGGCGCGGACGAGGCTCGAACGCGCTGTGCTTGCTGGGGGACCTTGCTGCGGTCCTTCACGCCGGCGCTCCGTTCGGGTACCAGGTGAAGTACGCCTCCATCGTGTGGAACAGGTCGAGGGAGTCGACGTGATCGGCCTTCTGACCGGCGCCGGCCACGCCCATCATCAGCATGAAGTCCATGAACCCGTGGGTCGCGTTCCCGGGCAGGTGCAGGCTGTCCAGCGTCACCTCGGCCAGGCAGCCGTCGAGGTCCCCGCGCGCGATCCACTCGATCGCCTTCCGGTCGAACTCCGGATCGGGGCCGTGGGCACCGAACTGCCGTGGCCCGCCGAGTTCGAGCGACAGGTGACCGGTGCCGATGATCGCCACCCGCTGGTCGTCCGGCCAGGACTCGACCAGCCGCCGGATCGTCCTCCCGAGCTCGACGAAGCGCTGCGGGCGCGGCAGCGGTGGCGCGAAGATGTTGGTGTAGATCGGCACGATCGGCAGGTCCGCCTCCGGCCGCAGCGTGATGATCGGGCAGGTGATGCTGTGGTCGATCCGCAATTCGTTGCTGAAGGCAAGGTCGAAGCCGGCGTCCAGGCCGTTGCGCAGGATGTGCGCGGCCAGCCGCTCCTCCCCCGGCAGCGTCATCCGCGGCAGGCCGAACTCGCGCTCCTCGTTGTACCAGTTCGCGTCGAAGTACGGCGCCTTGCCGACCAGGAACTGCGGCATGTTGTCCAGCCAGAGCTGGTGGAAGTGGTCGCTGCCCACCATCACCAGGATGTCCGGCCGGGCCTTGGTCAGGGTCTCCCGGAAGGCCTCGATCTTGGCCACCCACTCGTCGGCGAACGGCGGCCGGTCGGCGCCGGTCGCCGTACTCGCGCGGTAGTAGAACGGATGGTGGGTGGAGGCGATGACCGCGACGACAGTGGCCATGTCGGGTTCCTCTCAGATCGGATCGACGTAGACCGCGTTGCGATCCACGGCGAGGTAGGCGTCCATGCCGATCGGCCGGCGGCGTTCCTCGGCCAGTTGGCCGAGCAGCCCGGCGGCCCTGGCCAGCAGGGCAAAGCCGCGCAGCAGCTCGACCGGCAACCCGAGGTCGGCGAGCGCCGCACCGCAGACTCCGGCGCCGTTGAGTGGGAGCTTGCGGCCGAGCACCTGCTCGTGGGTCCGCCCGATGGCCTGGAACAGCTGCAGGTGTGGTCCGAGCAGACCTTCGTCCGCGGCGATCGCGATCAGCACCGGCGTCCGCGGGTCCCGCTCCTTGTGCACCGGGTGGCCGAGACCGGGCACGTACTTGCCGGCCTCGCGTGTCTCGGTCACCACCTCGACGGCGAGCGCGTCCCAGCCGGCCTCGTCGGCGGGCAACTCGTGGCCGAGCAGCGCCTCGTGCAGGTACGTCCCACAGTCCTCGGTCACCCCGAGGAAGCGGGAGCCGCCACCGAGCAGCCCGGCCGCGAGCGCGCCTTGGAGGGAGTCCGGCGCCGAGAGGTACGTCAGCCGCGCCGCGATCGCCGTCGGCGTGAAGCCGTGGTCGGCCAGCGCGACCAGAACCGCCTCGAACAATCGTGTCTCGGACGGTGTCGGCCGGCGCAGCGCAACCAGCCAGAAGGCGAGCTCACCGAAGCCGACCTTGCCCATCAGGTCGGCCGTGAGGTCCTGGCCCAGCAGGCGGATCTCGTCGGACGTCGACGTACCGAGGGAGGTGGGAAAGGTGGTCATGCCGAACGCTCCTCGTCGGTCAGCCAGCGCCGGAGCTCGGCGCCGTGCTCGTCCAGTTCCGGTGGCGGCAGCCGGTACGACGGCTGGGTCTCGGAGAAGGTGATCGGGTTGCGCACGGTCGGGATCGCCCCCAGCGTCACCACCGGGTCGAGGCCGATGTCCTCGGCGAAGGCCACGCCGGCGTCGATGGTGTTGATCGGCCCGCACGGCACGCCCGCGGCGATGATGTCGCCGAACCACTCCATCCGGGTCCGGGTCCGCAACCGCTCGACCAGGAGCGGCCGCAGGGCGGCGCGGTTCGCGGTCCGCTTCTCGTTCTGGTCGAACCGCGGATCACCGGCCAGTTCCGGGACGCCGAGGACCTCGGTCAGCTTGCGGAACTGGCCGTTGTTCCCGGCGGTGATGATCAGCTCGCCGTCCGAGCACGGCAGCGGCTCGTACGGGAACAGGCTCGGATGACTGTTGCCCATCCGCAGCGGGACGACGCCGCCCGCGACGTACGCGCTCGACTGGTTCACCAGACCGGACAGCGCCGACGACAGCAGGTTCACCTCGACGTGCTGACCGCGGCCGGACTCGTGCCGGGCGTTCAGCGCGGACAGTACGCCGATCGTCGCGTGCAGACCGGCCATCACGTCGAACACCGAGATGCCGGCCCGGAACGGCTCGCCGTCCGGGTCGCCGGTGAGGCTCATCAATCCGGAGATCGCCTGGACGATCAGGTCGTACCCCGGCAGCACCGCTCCCTTCGGCCCGCTGCCGAACCCGCTGATCGACGCGTAGATCACCCGTGGGTTGCCTGCCGCGACCGCGTCGTAGTCCAGCCCGAACCGCGCGAGCCCGCCCGGCTTGAAGTTCTCCAGCAGTACGTCGGCCCGCCGCGCCAGCTCCCGCGCGGCCGCCAGGTCCTCGGGGTCCTTCAGGTCGAGCGCGATCGACCGCTTGTTCCGGTTCACCGCGAGGTAGTACGTCGAGATGCCGTCGCGGACCGGGGGCTGCCACGAACGGGTGTCGTCTCCGCCCGGCCCCTCGACCTTGACCACCTCGGCCCCGAGGTCGGCCAGCAGCATGGTCGCGTACGGGCCGGCCAGGATCCGGGAGAAGTCGGCGACCAGCAGGCCGGCCAGCGGACCTCGAGCATCGGACACGGGACCTACTCCCTTCGGACATCTGTCCGCGAACGCATCGTTGCCTCAGTCTCGGAGCGCTCCCCGCACCTGTCAAGCGTCATAGTTGAACTCTTGACACCGTCCTGGCCCGCTCGGATAGTGGCGCTATCGCCGTGGCGACCGGCATACGGACGTATGTCCGGCGCAACCTGGAGGGGATCATGACCACTGCCGAGACGCCGGTGGCGGGCCGGCCGGTCCTGCTGCGCGGCGGGACCGTGCTGACCATGGACGACAACCACACGGTGCTGACCGAGGGCGACGTCCTGGTGGTCGACGACCGGATCGAGGCCGTCGGCGCGTCCGTCGACGCCCCCGAGGGCACGCAGGAGATCGACGCGCGCGGCGGGATCGTGATGCCGGGGATGATCGACACCCACCGGCACATGTGGCAGACCGCGATGCGCGCGTACGGCGCCGACTGGACGCTGACGCAGTACTTCGTCTGGTACTACCTCGAGCACGGCACGACCTTCCGTCCCGAGGACATCCATGCCGGCAACCTCACGTCGGCCTGGGAGTCGCTGGAGTCCGGGGTGACCACCACCGTCGACTGGTCGCACGGGCTGCAGTCCGTCGACCACGGCGAGGCCGCCGCGGACGCGCTCCGGGCCGTCCCCGGCCGGTTCGTCCTTGCCTACGGCAACATTCAGGCCGGTCCGTGGGAGTGGACCGCGGACCCGTCCGTCCGCGCCTTCCTGGAGCGGCTGCGCGCCGACGACGACCGGCTCGGCCTGCAACTCGCCTTCGACGTCACCGGCGACCCGTCGTTCCCCGAACGGGCCGCCTTCGAGGTGGCCCGCGACCTCGGGCTGGGCGTGACCACCCACGCCGGCGTGTGGGGCGCGACCAACGACGACGGCATCCGGCTGATGCACGAGAACGGCTTCATGACCCCGCAGAACATCTACGTGCACGCGGCCACGCTGACCGAGGACTCCTACCAGCGGATCGCCGCCACCGGCGGCTCGGTGTCGGTCTCGACCGAGTCCGAGCAGAGCGCCGGCCAGGGCTACCCGCCCACCTGGCAGGTCCGCAGGTACGGCATCCCGGTGTCGCTGTCGATGGACACCAGCGTCTGGTGGAGCGGCGACCTGTTCACCGCGATGCGGACGACGCTCGGCGCCGACCGGGCCCGCGAGCACCTCGAGGCCCACGCCAAGGGCGACACCGTGACCCACAGCCATCTGCGCGCGGAGCACGTGGTCGACTGGGCGACCCGCGGCGGCGCCCGCGCGATCGGCCGCGACGACCTCGGCAGTCTCGAGCCGGGAAAGAAGGCGGACGTCGTACTGATCAAGAACGACGACTCCCCGGTGTCGTTCCCGCTGGTCAATCCCTACGGGCACGTGGCGTTCCAGGCGCAGCGCGGCGACGTCCACACCGTGCTGGTCGACGGCCGGGTGGTGAAGTACGCGAACAAGCTGACGGGCGCCGACCTGCCCGCCGTACGGCGGGCCGTCGAGAACACCGTGGACTACCTGCGCGGGGCGCTCGGCGACGAGGCCTGGACCGCCGGGATGAACCCGGACCGGCCCGAGGAGGAGGTGCTCGACAACCCGTATCAGTACACCGAGTACAAGTCCGAGTCGACGCGGGAGGCACGCGGCACGATCTTCGGCGAACCCGGCTCGTGAGCCCGGTGGGCGTCGTAGGCTCGTCGGCGACAGGACGCCGGACGGAAGGCAGGACGTGATGGCAGGACGCGGCGCGGGCCCGGACTTCGTCGAGTCGCTGGCTCGCGGGCTGGACGTGCTCGCCTGCTTCGACGCCGACCACCGGACCATGTCGCTGTCGGAGGTGGCGGCCGCGGCCGGGCTGGCCCGGCCGACCGCGCGCCGCCTCCTGCTCACCCTCGAGGAGCTCGGCTTCGTCCGGTCGACCGACGGTTCGTTCCAGCTGACGCCGAAGGTGCTGACGCTCGGCATGGCGTACGTCGGGGCCCTCGGACTGTGGGACATCGCCCGGCCGCACCTCGAGACCCTCGTCAGCCGGACCGGCGAGTCGTCGTCGATGGCCCAGCTCGACGGCTCGGACATCGTCTACGTCGCCCGGGTGTCGGTGCCGAAGATCATCGCGCTCCGGGTCGACATCGGCACCCGGTTCCCGGCCGCTCAGACCTCACAGGGCAAGGTGCTGCTCGCGGCCCTGTCCCCTGCCGAGCTCGCGGACACCCTCGCGCAACCCAGTCGCGCCGGTCTTCCGCCGTACATCGGCCGAACGGCGGAACAGCTGCGCGACGAACTGACGGAGATCCGCGCCCGTGGCTGGGCCCTGGCGGACGAGGAGCTCGCGCCGGGGGTGCGTTCGGTCGCGGCCCCGGTCCGCGACGGCACCGGAACGGTTCGCGCCGCCATGAACGTCACCGTGCACGCCGCGGAGACCACCACTGAGAAACTCCTGCACGACTACCTCCCGCTGCTGCTGCGCACCGCCGGAGACGTCAGCGCCGAATGGGCCCTCTGGCAGTCCCGCCCTCACCACGAAATGCCTCAACCGACGACCAACGAGTCCTCCGCCTGACACACGCTCAGCCGGACAGCTCCTGCGCGAGTCGGCGGTAGCGGTCCTCCAGCTCGCTGCGCCTGGAGCGTGAACATCCGGGCGGCCTCGTGGTGTCCTCGGCGAGCCGGGCGAACTCGGGGTGGACCTGCTCCCCTGCCAGTGCGCGACGCTCCCAACCGGCCGACGGCGGCGGGTAGCGAATCAGGCGACGGAGGATCTGGTCCCACCCGAGCGGGCGGTCGCCGGCCGGTACGGCGACCTGGTGCAGCAGGAGCGCGACGACGATCGACGAGGCGACCGTCGCCAGCGTCCGCGCGTCCTCGAAGAACGGCTCGGACGTCGGCGTGTCCTTCGACATCAGGGAGTGTGAGCCGACGACCTCCGCGAACGCACCGTTGTCCGCGGCCTGACCGAAGATCTCGCCCTTCTCGTCGAGCACGGCCGTCGCGGCCGCGCTCGCATCGACGAGCGGTTGCAGGACCTCGACGGCGTACTGCGTCACGAGCTCACCCACGCCGTCCTGGAAGGCCGTCGGAGGAAGCTTCAGCTCGTCCAGCGCCTGCAGGAGAGTGTCCGCGGTGTCCTGCGACGTCGGGAAGCCCGGGTACGCGTGCCGCAGAGCCGGAACAGTGCCTCCGTCCGGCGTCGGGAAGCGGAGCCGGCGATAGAGACGCCGCCGGAGCCTGACGAGCCCGACCGGATCGGCGGCGACGAACTCCGGACGGCGCCGCGCCGTCGCGGTGACGAACCGGCGCAGCAGGTCCTCGTCGCTCTCGCCCGGCTCGCGGCCGAAGGGGCCCAGCTCGAGCAGTTCGGCGACGTTCGAGTGGAAGAACCAGTCCTCCACGCCGTGCAACAGTTTGCCGAGCCGCACGAGCAGCCGCTGACGGCCGGCCAGATCGAGCGTCCGCCAGTCGTCCTCGACCTCCATCAGCCCTTCAGCCAGATAGGCGACGTAGTGATCGTCGACCACGGTCATCACCCCGCGAGCGCTGGGCCGGTACAGCGGGTCCGACGATCGTTGGCTTGCCTCCCACACGTACGGCGGCTGATCGGCGTGCTCATGCGGGTAGTACTGCGTGAAGAACTCGTCGTACACCTCGGTCACCCGGGCCGCCGGAATCGGGTCGATCGCTGCCCACACGCCGTCCGAGCGCCGGCATCCGTCATCGCCGAACAGGGCGTGCGTCGTTCCCGAGACGAGCTCCCGGAAGAACTCGGCCAAGGCCTCGCGCTGCTGTGCGTCGGGCAGTGCGAGCGTGTAGGCGACCGGGTCACGGAACTGCGACACGTCGGTCAGGAAATTCCCGAGCTCGACGTACGTCAGGTCAGCCACCGTCAGCCCGGCGTCCGCGAGCAGCCCGGCCGGGATCGCCGCCCTGGTGGACAGGAAGATGTCGAGGTGCCGCGAGATGTCACCCATACCTCATGGAGGGGTGCCGGGCTGAGGCTGGTCAAGTGGGGTCAGCGTGTCCGGGCTGCCGGCCGGCGGCCGGCGACGCCGTCACCTACACCTTCGGGTCTCTCGCATCGCCGGGCGGACGCCGGGAAAGCACATCAGCGGTCTGCGCGTCGTCTCGCTCGCACGGCGGCACACCACGAACTGGGCGCGCGCTCTTGTGGGCGCGCGCCGTACCGTTGAGCATGGCGCTCTTCGGCTCGGGCTTCGTCCTCACCGCGTTCCAGCGCGAACACCGCGCGCCGCACGACCTGATCGCCGGAACCGCGGTCGTCCACGACTGGGGCGACCGGCCTGCCGAGCGGTCCGGGCCGCCGTCCGACTTCCTCCGCCGCGCCGACTCGACCGGGCCGCGCCGATGAGAGTCTTCGCGCTGATCCTGGGAATCTTCTTCCTCACCGGCTGCACCGTGACGACTCCGGCCGAGCCCGAAGCACCGGCTGTCGATCGCAGTGCGATGGCCACCGACGAGCGAACGGCGGTCGACGCCGTGAACGGGTTCTGGCGCACCAGATTCCCACGGGTGTTCGACCAGCCGTACCGCGGCCCGCGGGTGGCCGGTGCCTACACGGGGACGAACGGCCCGCGCTGCGGAGGCCAGCCCTCGGTCGCGTTCAACGCCTACTACTGCCGCCCGGGCGACTACCTCGCCTGGGACGAAGAGCTGATGGCTGCCGGCTACCGCCAGATCGGGGACGCGTGGGTCTACCTGATCATCGCGCACGAGTGGGGACACGCGATCCAGGCGCGGCTGGAAGCCGACCTCGTCTCCGTCGCGGCCGAACTGCAGGCCGACTGCCTCGCCGGAGCCGCCCTGCAGGGTGCCGCTCAGGACGGGGTGATCGCGATCGAGCCCGGTGACGCCGAGGAACTCGCGCAGACTCTCGCGGCCGTGGCGGACGACTACCCGTGGACCGACGTGAGCGACCACGGCAACGCCGAACAGCGCACCGACGCGTTCAACAGCGGCGTCAGCGGCGGCATCCCGGCCTGCATCGGCTGACCGTGAGGAACGCACCTTCCGTCAGCTACTCAGCTTCCGGAGCAGGTCGGCCAGCACGCCGAGCTGGTCGGCGGGGTCGGTGTCCATCGTCCAGACCACGTGGTCGATGCCGGCGCCGCGGAGGCGCTCCAGGTCCTCCAGCACCTGCTCGACGCCGCCGGTGAGCGGCCCGCGGGCATCGCTGGACGACGCCGTGACCGTCCCGTTCACCTTGACGATGATCGGCAGCGTGTCGTGCCCGGCCTTCTCGGCGGCGGCCCGGAACGTGGCGACGCCGGCGTCGAACATCTCCCACGTCATGATGATCGGGATCAGCCCGACACCGAGACGGGCGGCCCGCTCGATCGCGGCCGGCGCCATCGAGCCGGCCAGCAGACGCACACCCTCCGGCCGGACCGGTTTCGGCCCGGCGTACGACGGCGCGATCGTGTAGAAGCGGCCGGTGTGCTCGACCGGGTCCGGGCCCCACACCTTGCGCATCGCCCGGATGTGTTCCCCCAGCCGCGGCCCGCGCTGCGCCTCCGGTACGCCGGAGGCCTCGTACTCCTGGACCATCCAGCCCACGCCCAGACCGGCGAGCAGCCGCCCACCGCTCAGCCGGTCGACGGTCGCGAGCCGCCGGGCCAGCACGACCGGGCTGTGCAGGACCGCGTCGAGCACGCAGGTCCCCAGGGTGATCGACGTGGTCCGCGCGGCGAGATACGCGAGGGTCGCGAGCGGGTCGAACACGCTGCCGTAGCTTTCCGGCAGCGGTACGGCGTCGCCGCCGCCGATCGGGGTCGCGCCGTCGACCGGGTTCAGCAACCGCTCGAACGTCCACACCGACGCCAGCCCGATCCGCTCTGCCTCCTCAGCCATCTGGCCGAGACTCTCCGGGCTCACGTCCGCGCCGCCACTGGGCAGTGTCAGTCCGAGCTTCATCGCCGGTCCTCCTTCGTCGTCAGGCCACCACCCAACCCGGCCCGCCTTTCAAACCGCTTTCACAACGATGCGGTTGGATACCGCCATGAACACACTGACCGATGCCGAGGTGGCGATCCGGGCGGTCGAGGCGGGGGCGGCCGTCGTCCGAGCGACGTTCGGCACCGCCGTGAACCGCTTCGCCAAGTCCGCGACCGATTTCGCCACCGAGGCGGACCTGGCGTCGGAGCGGGCCATCCTGGAGGTCATCGGGTCGCTGCGGCCGGGGGACGCGGTGATCGGCGAGGAGTACGGCGCCATTGGTCAGGCAGCGCGGACCTGGCTGGTCGACCCGCTCTGCGGCACCGTCAACTTCGCCGCTCGGTCCCCGATGTTCGCGGTCAACGTGGCGCTGCCGGACTCGGGCACGACCGTCGCCGCGGTCGCCCAGCCGCTGACCGGGGAGGTGTTCTGGACCGACGGCACCGCGGTCAACGTCCGGCGGGACGGCACGGACTCCCCCGCGACGTGCTCCGCGACGTCGCGGCTGGTCGACGTCGACATCGACGCGACTCCGGGCGAGGACTTCCTCGGCGCGCAGCTGCTCACCGACGAGGCCTTCCGGGCCGCCTTCGCCCTCCGCGTCTGCTCGACCGCGCTCACGCTCGCCTGGGTCGCCGTCGGCCGGCACGCCGGCTACCTCACCAACGGTCCGCTCGTCGACAGCGTTCATTTCACCGCCGGCACGGCCCTCTGCCAGGCGGCCGGTGGCGTCGTCACCGACTTCCGCGGCGATCCCCTGCACACCGGTCCCGGCCTGGTCGCCGCCGCCGACGCCACCACCCACCGGCGGCTCCTCGAGCTGATCGCGCCGCACCTGGATGGAGCGGTCAGCGGAACTCGAGGAGGGTCCTCAGGCGATTGAGGTCCTTCTGGTTGGCGCGGCGAATCGCGGCCGACATCAGCGGCGCGGCGATGCCGGCGAAGCCTGACGGTTCGCCGCGGTTGCGAAGCGTCATGTGGGTCGACCGGGTGTCCGGCGCGGACCACCGGTAACTCGTCTCCATCGGGAACGGTCCCTGCGCGGTCCGCATCACCAGCCGCTCGTGCTCGACGAACTCGGCGATCTCGTACGTGTACGCGATCCGGCGGCCGAGGAAGTGGGCGACGAAGTCCAGTCGCGATCCGACCGCGACCGGTGGCCCGGTGCGCCACTCGACCGACTCGATGTTCGTGTACCACTCGGGCGCGTTGGCCGGATCGGCGACATAGTCCGCCACCACCCGCAGCGGCCGGTCGATGACGACCTCGGTGAGAACGTCGACTGCCATCGTTCCTCCCCTCACCATCGACAGTACGCCCCGATCGGCGGCCGTTTCGTGACCGGAGGTTGACCGTCCGGAGGCGGTTCACGGCTTAGCCTGGAGACATGGCCACGTACGGGCACAGCCCTCGAGGCGATGTGGGGCTGGAGCAACTACTCGACGAGTCGCCGGCGCCGCGGGCACGGATGTCCGCCGCTGCCGAGACGGCGCTGGTGTGCGGCCTCGGAGCGGTGCTCACGTCAATGTTCTCGCTCCTGTTCGGCGTCTCCCTCGTGTTCGGCGCCCTCGCCGTCCTGGCCGGTTTGGTCGGCCTCGTCAGCACCCACCGCGCCGACGTCGCCGGCAGCGCCCTGAACGTGCTCGGGCTTCTCCTCGCTCTCCTCGCCCTGTCCCTCCTCGGCATCCGCTACCTCGGCATCGACACCGCCGTCGGTGATCCCCTGGTCCCCTGGCTGACCGACCAGCTCCACCACTGGAACACCAAGCTGCCCCAGCCGTGACGACCCTCAGCGGAAGTCGCGGGAGGTGGTTCTGGCGGCCAGGGGGAGGCGTTCGAGGTGTTCGGCGGACAGGTTGGTGACCTCGCCTGCACGTTCGACGCGGCCGCGGATGATGAGGGCGCCGGCGGTGCGGGCGACGGTGGCGTGGCGGTGCCAGCAGCCGACGGTGACGACGACGTTGGCCATCCCGGTCTCGTCCTCGATGTTCATGAAGGTGACCCCGGAGGCGGTCGCCGGGCGCTGCCGATGGGTGACCACCCCGGCGACCCGGACCCGGCTGCCGTTGGGGGCCTCACGCAGCTGGGCGGCGGACAGGATGCCTTCGGCCCGGAGTTTGTCCCGGATGCGCTGGATCGGGTGGCTGGTGGTGGTGATCGAGGTCGACCACAGGTCGGCCATGTCGGACTCGATGTCGGTCATCCCCGGCAGCGTGGG
>NZ_SMKR01000076.1 GCF_004348725.1 Kribbella turkmenica | reverse complement strand
TTGCTGCGGCAGTCCGCCAGCTTGGCCGGCAAGGCCGACGACTCCAGCGCCGTCTTCCGCCGCTGGAGCTCACGATGCTGACGCGCGGCGACCCTGGTCCGGGAGGCGGCGACCACCTTCTCCAGGACGGCGCGGGCCTGCGCCTTGTGCTCGCGCTTGGTCGAGGTGAGGAACGCCTCGAGCTCCTTCTGCACGACCTTCGCGACGATCCGCGAGGCCGCCGGCGTCCCCAGCACCTCCTTGGTCTGGCCGTCGAACTGCGGCTCGGCCAGCCGCACCGTGACCACCGAGGTCAGCCCCTCCAGGACGTCGTCCTTGATGATCTCCTCACCGCTCTTCAGCAGCCGGGTGCCGTCGAGGGCGTTGGTGAAGCTCTTCGACAGCGCGCGCTCGAAGCCGGCCACGTGCGTACCGCCCTTCGGCGTGGCCACGATGTTCACGAACGAGCGGACCTCGGTCTCGTACCCGTCGCCCCAGCGAACCGCGATGTCGACCTCCAGGTCGCGCTCGACGTCGGTCGGGGTCATGTGGCCGGCGTCGTCGAGCATCGGCACGGTCTCGGTGAAGTTCCCGGTGCCGGTCAGCCGGATCACCTCGGTGACCTTCTGGTCGGTGGCCAGGAACTCGCAGAACTCGCTGATCCCGCCGTCGTGCTTGAACGACTCCTCGGTGACCTCGTCGCCGCGCTCGTCCCGGATGACCAGCTCGAGCCCGGGCACCAGGAACGACGTCTGCCGCGCCCGGGTGACCAGCTCGTCGTAGTTGAAGGCCGCGTCCCGGGTGAAGATCTGCCGGTCGGCCCAGTAGCGGATCCGGGTGCCGGTGACGCCCTTCCTCGCCCGGCCGGCCTTGCGCAGCCCCTTCGCCGGCGTGAAGCCGGCGACCGCGCCCTCGCCGTCGAACTCGCCGGCCACCCCGCGCCGGAACGAGGTGGTCCAGACCGTTCCGCCGCGGTCGACCTCGACGTCGAGCCGCGCGGACAGGGCGTTCACCACCGAGGCGCCGACACCGTGCAGGCCGCCGGACGCGTTGTACGACCCGCCGCCGAACTTGCCGCCGGCGTGCAGCTTGGTGAACACGACCTCGACACCGCTGAGCTTGGTCTTCGGCTCGATGTCGACCGGGATGCCGCGGGCGCGGTCCTTCACCTCGACCGAGCCGTCCTTGTGCAGGACGACGTCGATCCGGTCGCCGTGCCCGGCCAGGGCTTCGTCGACGGCGTTGTCGATGATCTCCCACAGGCAGTGCATCAGGCCGCGGCTGTCGGTGGACCCGATGTACATCCCCGGTCGCTTCCGGACCGCCTCGAGTCCTTCGAGGACGAGCAGGTGACGGGCGTTGTACGTCGGGTCGAGCTCGGTACTGCGAGGCGTCGGGGCGGCCACTGGGCTCCTTCACTGGTTCACAAACGAACTGCACCGCGTCCGGACCGGCCGGGTCCGAACGCATGTTCCCACCCTATGCCGCCAGACCCCCAATTCCCGGCAGGCGGGCCGGACGGCCGGCCTGTGGCCTGTACCGGACGGCACGGTGTGACCGTGCTCCCTGTGGGGTACCGCGAAGGCAGCGATTCGCAGCTGAATCGCTGGACAGAAAGGTGTTCTCGCAGATATCGATCCGGACTCGATCCGGAGTGGTGTACGACACTCCGGACGTGAGCGCGCTGTGACGAGATCATGGCGCACAGTGAGAGAAGACACGCCCGACACTCGCTGGACACAACAATTGCCCCCCATCCGAAACGATTCCTCGTCAAGATGCGTCATACGGGAACAGGTGGTTCGTCTCACATACGGACACGCTGCCCCTACCGGGAAGCGATCCGCATGTCAGGATGTTGGTATCTGGTGAGTACGGAACTAGATGAGATGAGGCCTCAAGTGACTACAGCACTCGCCCCGAGTTCGACCCTGTCGGCTGCGGACCGTTGTGACCGCTGCGGCGCGCAGGCCTATGTCCGTGTCACCCTGACCTCCGGTGGGGAGCTGCTCTTCTGCGCCCACCACAGCCGGGAGCACGCGGAGAAGCTGCGCAACATCGCGATCACCATCCACGACGAGACGGGCCGGCTCGACGCCTCCCCGACCGTCGCAGCGGAGGACGAGCGGTAAGCCCGAGCTTCAAAAACGCGCCGACGACGGCGCCAAAGTCATAGAGGCTTGATGGCGGTCACCCCCACGGTGGCCGCCATCCTTCACGCTCCGACCGTCGACGGCTCAGACCATCGGTACGTCGGGCGGCGGACCGTGCCGGCGGAGTTCCTGCCAGGCCCTGGCCAACCGGTCCACCGCATCGTCGAGGATCGGCTCGGGATACGCGAACGGCACCCGCAGATGGTCGTCGTGCGTCCCGGTCGGATCCATCGCCCGTCCTGCGACCACCTCGACCCGGTGCCGCAGGGCGACCTGCGCGAACACCCGCGCGTCCGTGTCCGGCAGCCGGATCCACAACGCCGATCCGCCCTCCGGCTCCGACCACTCCCACGCGGGCAGTCGTTCGGCCAGCAACTGCCCCATCAGCTTTCGCCGCGCCGTCGCCACCCGTCCCCGCGCGGCCGTCAGCTCCGGCAACCGCGGCAGCAGCCGCGCTGTCAGCGCCTGGTCGATCACCGGGCTCCCGAGATCGGCCAGCGCCTTGTGCCGCGCGATCCGTTCGGCCAGCGGTCGCGTCGCCCGGATCCACCCGATCCGGAGCCCACCCCACACCGCCTTGGATACCGATCCGATCGTCAGCACCTCGGTCCCGTCCGGCGCGTACGCCGCCAGCGGCGGTGGGATCGCCGGCCCGGCCGGGTCCCAGGCGGAGTACGCGTTGTCCTCGACCACCACGACCCCGTGCTTGGCCGCCAGCTCGGCGACCTGGCGCCGCCGGTTCGCCGACATCAGCCGCCCGGTCGGGTTCTGGAACGTCGGCATCACGAACAGCATCGCCGGCTGATGCTCGGTGAACGCGGCCGTCAGCAGGTCGGGCCGGATGCCCGCGTCGTCCAGCGGTACGCCGACCACCCTCCCGCCGGCCGCTCCGAACAGGTCGAAGCAGCCCGGCCAGCTCGGCTGCTCGATCACCACGGCCGCACCGGTCCGCAGGTACATCTGGGTCACCAGGGCGATCGCCTGGTGCGCACCCGTGGTCACGACGATCTCGTCGGGTGACGTCGGCAGCCCGGACTCCTCGAAGTGCTCGGCGATCCGCTCCCGCAGTACCCGTAGCCCGCGCGGGTGATACCCGACGTCGTCGAGCAGCGTGGGCAGGTCGGTCGTCGCCAGGCCGACCAGTTCGCTGGTCAATTCCGGCATGCCCGGGTCCACGGCGTACGTGAGCGAGATGACCTCGCCCGGCCCGACCGCGATCCGGTGGAACAGGGATTCGCCGTACCCGGCCGGCATCCGCTTGTCCGCGCGTGAACGTCCGCGGCTCGCCGCCCGGGCGATCGTCGTACCGCTCCCCCGGCGGCTCTCCACCAGGCCGCGGTCCCGGAGCTCGTCGTACGCCGCGACGACGGTGGAGCGGCTGACCGCGAGGGCCTCGGCGAGGCGGCGTTCGGCGGGCAGCCGGGCGCCGACCGGGAGCTCGGCCGAGCCGATCAGCGCGGCGATCGCGTCGGCCAGCCTGCGGTACAGGCCGCCACCGCGGCCGGCCAGCCGGCCGCCGATCAGGTCCGCCAGGACGGCGGCATCCCCAGAACGATCCACTTCTCCCCCTATTGGCTCGGGTGGACTGCTTTGCGCGCGGCCAGGCTAGTACCACAAGCCAGTCCAGTTCGAGAGGGAGAGAGATCATGGGGATCGCGCAGCTGCTGGGATTCGCCAGTACGACGGTGCTGCTGGTGGGAATGCCGGGGCCGAACAACCTCTACATCTCGCTCCGCAGCCTCGCCCAGGGACGGCGGGCGGGAGTGGTGTCCGCGTTGGCGATCGAGACCGGCACACTCGTCTACATCGTCGTCGCCGCGATGGGCCTCGCCACGGTGGTCAAGGCATCGCCGGCGCTGTTCACCGCGATCACCCTGGCCGGTGCGCTGTACCTGGCCTCCCTCGGCGTGAAGATGCTCAAGGCACCCACCACCGAGCCCGCCGGCGCAGTCCCGCCCGCGCCCCTCGGCCGCGTGTTCCGCGACGGCGTGGTGGTGAACCTGCTCAACCCCAAGGCGGCACTGTTCTTCCTGGCCTTCCTCCCGCAGTTCACCACCCGCGACGCCGGGCCGGACCAGCTGCGCACCGAGATGCTGCTCCTCGGCATCGGCGCCCTGATCATCGGCCTCACCCTCGACCTCTGCTACGCCGTCGGAGCGGACGCGATCGGGCGCCGCGTCCGCTCGGTCCGGACGACGAGCCCTTCGCGCAACCGCATCGTCGCCGCGGTCTACCTGACGCTCGCGACGGCCGCGGTCCTGACGGTCTGACCGAACAGTCAGTGCAGGAGCGCCGCCGGCGCCTCCAGCACTGTCAATTCGCCGGACTGCCAGTGCAGCGACAGCCGGCCATCGCCCAGCCGGAGCCCGCTGACCCTCAGGGACTCCCACGGCATCGACTCCGCCGGGTTCAGCACAAGTGTCCCACCGGGCACATCCGGCTCGATCCCCAGCGCCGCGACCACGACCGCGATCGCCGAGGCCGCCGCCCAGGCCTGCGGACGACACGACAGCGGGTACGGCGTCGGCGTCGACTCCTCGACCCGACCGCGGCCGCCGTACAGCTCGGGGAGCCGGTAGTCGAAGGCTTCCGCGGCCCGGACCAGACCCGCGACGTACGACGAGGCACGGGCGGACTGCCCGGTCGCGTACAGGCCCTGGATCGCCATCGCGGTGTCGTGCGGCCACACGCTGCCGGTGTGGTAGCCGAGCGGGTTGAACCGGGTCATTGCCGTCGACAACGTGCGCAGCCCGAAGCCACTGTCGAGGTCGTCGCCCGCCAGTACGTCGGCGACGGCCAGCTCCTCCTCGGCATCCAGCAGTCCGGTGCCGAGCAGGTGTCCCATGTTCGACGCCCGGCCGCCGACCGGATTCTTCTCGCCGTCCAGGGCGATCGCCGGGTAGCCGTCGACCCAGAACGACTCGCGGAACCGCTCCTGCAGGGCGGCTGCCCACTCCCGCCACTCGTCGCCGGACTCGCCGTGCGCCTCCAGCAACTCGGCTCCCTTGACGGCGGCGGCGTACGCGTAGCCCTGCACCTCGCACAAGGCGATCGGTGCCGCGGCCAGCGTGCCGTCCGGCCATTGCACGCCGTCGTAGGAGTCCTTCCAGCCCTGGTTCGCCAGGCCGTGGCCCGATTCGTCGATGTACTCGAGGAAACCGTCGTCGTCGGGGTCGGCGTACTGCTTCATCCAGGTGAGGGCTCGGCGCAGGTTCGGCAACAAGTCGCGGACCTCGTCGGCGGGCATGCCCCAGCGCCACGCCTTGTGCAGGGTCATGATCCAGAGCTGGGTCGCGTCGTGGGTGCCGTAGTACGCGGCCGGCAGGACGAGGCCCCCGCCGTGGTCGGCGAGCTCGTCGCGGAGCTCGTGCGGGATCTTGCCGGGCTGTTCGGCCGCCTCCGGGTCGACCTCCGTGCCCTGCCAGGCGGCGAGCGCCCGGAGGGTTCCGGCGGCCAGCCCGGGATCGACCGGGATGAGCATGCCGGCCGAGATCAGCGAGTCCCGGCCGAACAGCGTGAGGTACCAGGGCGGTCCGGCACCGAGGTAGCGGTCGTCGGCGGCCGCGAGTTGCAGAGCCTGAGCGTCCTCGAGCGACCGGTTGACCCAGCGTTCGACCCGCTTGTCGTCGCACTCGACCCCTACGTCGTAGCTCGCCGGCTGGGCGGGCGGGTCGAGGCGGAAGCCGGTGGTGCCCTTCGGGAACTCGGCGGTCACCTCGACGGTGAGGACGAACTCCTCCCCCGGACCGACCCGCGGGGTCGAGGTGACCCCGGGGTCGAGTCGGGCGGTCACCCGGGTCCCGGAGTTGTCCCAGTGCAGCCGGGCCGCACCGTCGTACGCCGGGCTGAGCTCGGGCAGATCGGCGGCCGCCCCGCTGCGGACCGCGGCGGTCCCGGCAAGGTCGGTGCCGAGGGCAACCTCCAGGCGGCAGGCGACCGCCACCCGCGACCGGTTCACCAGCCGGATCCGCTCGGTCATTCCGTCGGGACGGATCTCCCGGGTGCGGTACAGCAGCACGGTCGGGTCGTGCCGGTTGGTGTCACCGAGCCCTTGTACGACGGCGACGTACTCGTGGGCGGCGGCGCCGTGCTCGGTCACGTGCACGGGGACCGGCGGCTCGCCGTTGATCCTGACGCTGAGCCGGGACAGGATCCGCCGGTCCCGCGCGTAAACCCCCTCGGCGCCGGAGCCCGTCAGTTGACCGGAACGCGGTGACAGAACCACCCAGGGAGCGGCGAGTGCGGTGACGAGTTCGTGCAGCTGAGGCATGTGTCCACCCTAAGGGGCCGAATGTGCGGCAGAGTGGCCGTGTGAACAGTGTTGCGACGTTCCTGGTCGGGGTGGCGATCTTCGTCGGCATTCTGGGCATCGTCATCCCGGTGCTGCCCGGTGCGCTGCTGAGCCTGGCCGCGATCCTGGTCTGGGCGCTCGAGGTGCAGAGTGCCACCGGGTGGACCGTGCTGGCCGCCGCGGTCGTCCTGATCGGTGCCAGCCAGGTGGTCAAGTACGTCGTACCGGAGCGCCGGCTCCGGGAGTCCGGAGTGCCCAGGCGGTCGATGGTCGTCGGCGTCGTGCTCGGCATCGTCGGGTTCTTCGTCATCCCGGTCGTCGGCATGTTCGCCGGCTTCCCGCTCGGCGTCTACCTGTCCGAACGGCAGCGGCTCGGCACCCACGGGCATGCGTGGACCTCGACCAAGCACGCGCTGCGGGCGACCGGTCTGTCGATCCTGATCGAGTTCGTCGGCGCGTCGCTGGCTGCGGCGGTCTGGCTGGTCGCGGTCCTCTTCCTGGTCTGACCACTGTCCGTACCGCATCGATTGCCAGGGTTTTCTCAGCCGCACCGGAGCCTGGTCCAAGGTTGCCCGGGCAGTGTGGGACGGACCAGTACCAGGTGCTCGGCCTGGCACGCAGTACGGAAGGCACTTCAGCATGGCGTCGTACCAAAAGCTCATCGAGAACCGTTGGCGGCTGGCCGGCACGGCCGCGGCGGTGGTGGCCACCACCGCCGCGGGCGGGGTCGCGTGGGCGTCGTCCACCGCGGACCCGACTCCCTCGCCGGCCCCCTCGGCCTCGCCGTCGGCCCCCTCCACCACGCCGGACACCCCGGGCGAGCGCGGGAAGGGCGGCGGCGCGCACCGGGGCATGTTCGGCCTCGGCGGCGCGCTGCACGGCGAGTTCGTGGTGAAGAAGGACGACGGCACGTACCAGACCGTCGCCACCCAGCGCGGCGAGGTCACCGCGGTCAGCAAGGATTCGATCACGGTGAAGAGCGAAGACGGCTACAGCCGGACCTACACGCTCACCGAGGACACCTTGGTGAACGCCGCCCGGGACGGCATCGACGACGTGAAGACCGGGAACACCGTCATGGTGACCGCGGTGGTGGCCGACGGCAAGGCCACCGCCACCTCGGTCAACGACGGCACGGTCCGCGACGCGGCCCGGGAGAAGTGGGGGTTCGGCCGCGGGCCCCGCTGACTCACAGCCGATTGCCAGGAACCTTGCAGGTTTCCCACGGGTGAGCCCGGCACACTGAGGGCATGAGCGAGCGAAGCGAGTTCATCATCGAGCACAGCGCCTCTTGTGCCGCATCCGCGCCCGGAGCGAAGCGGGGACGTGGATGAGCCCGCATCTCCTGGTGGTCGACGACGAGCCGAACATCGTCGAACTGCTGTCCGCGAGTCTGCGTTTCGCCGGGTACGACGTGAGCACCGCGACCCACGGCGCCGAGGCGTTGCGCAAGGCGCGAGAGGTCGAGCCCGACCTGGTCGTGCTGGACGTGATGATGCCCGGCCTGGACGGTTTCGAGGTGGTCCGCCGGCTGCGCGGTGAGGACCGGCACGTGCCGGTGCTGTTCCTCACCGCGCGCGACGCGGTCGAGGACAAGGTGCTCGGCCTGCAGACCGGCGGCGACGACTACGTGACCAAGCCGTTCAGCCTGGACGAACTGGTCGCCCGGGTGCGTGCACTGCTGCGCCGCTCCGGCCACCGCGAGCAGATCGCGACCGAGGCCGCCGTCCTGCGCTATGCGGATCTGGAGCTGAACGAGGACAGCTACGAGGTCTTCAAGGCAGGCCAGGCGGTCCAGTTGTCGCTCACCGAGTTCAAGCTGCTGCGCTGCCTGCTCGAGAACGCCGAGCGGGTGATGTCGAAGGGCCAGATCCTGTCCGCGGTCTGGAACTACGACTTCGCCGGGGACGCCGGTGTGGTCGAGTCGTACATGTCGTACCTGCGGCGCAAGGTCGACACCGGCGACCAGAAGCTCCTGCACACCGTCCGCGGTGTCGGTTACGTGCTGCGGACCCCGCGAGGACCCAGCTGATGCAGTTCAGCCACCGGCGTTTCACCGACCGGTATCCGCTCCGCGTCACCATCGTCGTCGTACTGCTGACGCTGGTGGCGCTGGCGCTGATCGCCTCCGGTGTGCTGGCGACGACGATCACGCGTGGCGATCTGCTCGCCCGCGTGGACGACCAACTGCGACAGACCGCGGCGACGATCGACCGGACCCCGGTCGACCGGCGTCCGCTGCCACCGCGGGTCAGCGGAGCTCGGCGCCTCCTGCCGAGTCAGTTCGTCATCCAGGTCAACGACTCCGAGGGCAACAGCCGCAACGGTCCGGTCGACGCGCCGCTGACCGAGACCGAGCCGCGGCCGAAGCTGCCGACCCTCACCCTCAACCAGGTCCGGGCGCTCGAGGGCAGGTCCTTCGAGGTGGACGCCGTGTCCGGTGGCGCCACCTGGCGCGTGCTCGCGGTTCCGCTCGACAACGGCCAGGGTTCGGTGATTGTCGCCCAGAGCTTGAAGGACACGGACCGGACGATCCAGCGCCTGGTGGGCATCCAGGTCGCGGCCGGGATCATCCTGCTCGTGCTGCTGGCCGGCGTCGGCACGTTCGTCGTACGGCGCAGTCTGCGCGGACTGGAGGACGTCGAGCACACGGCTGTCGCGATCGCGGGCGGCGACCTGAGCCGGCGAGTGCCGGACCGTGATCCGCGGACCGAGGTCGGCCGGTTGTCGGTCGCGCTCAACCAGATGCTCGGCCAGATCGAGACCGCGTTCGCCCAGCGGACCGCGTCGGAGTACGCCGCCCGCCGGTCCGAGGATGCCGCTCGCCGGTCGGAGGACGCGGCGCGGCAGTCGGAGGACCGGATGCGACGGTTCGTCGCGGACGCCTCCCACGAGCTGCGCACGCCACTGACGTCGATCCGCGGGTTCGCGGAGCTCGCGCGGCAGCGTGGCGGCGTGACCGACCCGGACACGATGCGGCGGATCGAGGACGAGGCCAAGCGCATGGGCCTGCTCGTCGACGACCTGCTCCTGCTCGCCCGGCTGGACCAGCAGCGCCCGCTGAAGCTGGAACAGGTCGATCTGCTACCGGTCGCGGCCGACGCGCTGCACACGGCCCAGGCGGTGCAGCCGGGGCGGGACGTCTCGCTGAAGATCCTGCCGGACTCCCGAGCACCGGTGGTCGCGGGCGACGAGGCACGGCTGCGTCAGGTCCTGGGCAACCTGGTCAGCAACGCCCTCCACCACACGCCCCTCGAAGCACCGATCACGGTGTCGGTCGGCACCCGCGGCGGCGAGGCGATTCTCGAGGTCAGCGACACCGGGCCCGGGCTGAGCGACGAGCAGAAAACGCGTGTCTTCGAGCGCTTCTACCGCGCCGACTCGGCCCGCACCCGGGCCACCGGCGGCTCTGGCCTCGGGCTGTCGATCGTGGCCGCATTGGTGGCAGCCCACCGCGGTCGCGTCGACGTCACCGACGCCGAACCCCACGGCGCGACCTTCACCGTGCACCTGCCGCTGACCGATGCCGCCGATCGAGGCCACGTGCCGTGAGCTCGGCGCCACGTTCCCGGGCAGGGACCAGGTCCCCGTCGCCGCGATCGCCAGGCTCGCGTACGAGATCGCCAGGAACAGCAGCGCGACGCACAGCGACTCCGAACGGCAGCGCGACGCTGAGGTTCGCCCGGTCCAGGTAAATCAGTGAGAGCCCGACGAACGCCAGCCCCAGGATCAGGTACCGCGTCCGGCTGATCCCCGCTGGGCTTCGACAGGTGAGGCGGCGGTCACGCCATGCCTGCGATCGATTGCGGATCGGGCACGATACTCACCCGCGCACATGTCACGACAGATCGTTTCACACCGGGGAATGGAGGCCCCCGTGCAGGACCAGGACGAACTCCCGCTGACCGGCGGTGACGTGACCGAGGGCCTCGTCCGGGTCGGCGACGGATCCGGGGCCTCGCCGGCGCGGCGGGACGGAGCAACGATCGGGCCGTCCCGCCGGCCAACGGTCAGCGCGTGATGGGCACCTCGGCGCCGATCCTGGCGGACTCGTAGATCGCCGTCAGGATCCGGGCCATCTCCAGGCCCTGCTCGGCGGTCGCGTCGGCCGGGATCTCCCGCCGGCAGATCCGCAGGAAGTGGTCGATCTGGTTGGCGAACCCGACGGTGAAGTCGAAGCCGAGCGAGTCGATCTGCGGGTGGATGTGCAACAGGGTGTCGTGCCGCTCGGTGATCATCAGCAGCTCCGGCTCGATCTCCGCCCCGCCCTTGTCGCCGTGGATCTTCACGCTGGTGGCGTTCCGCGCGTGCAGCGAGTACGACGTGTCCACGTCCAGGACCGCGCCACCCTCGAAGCGGACCTGCGCGGTCGCGTAGTCCTCGACGTTGTTCACCCGCGAGGCGGACGCGGCTCGGTACCGGGACAGGTGCTGAATGTTGTCCCGGGCACCGAGGGCCGAGAACGTCGCCCCCGACGCCGAGACCGCGGTCGGCATGCCCATCAGGTACCAGCACAGGTCGATGATGTGCACACCGAGGTCGATCAGCGGGCCTCCGCCCGAGACACCGATGTCGCCGAACCAGCCACCGGGATTGCCGGCGGCCCGGATGATCGTGGCCCGGGCGGCGTAGATGTCGCCGAACTCGCCCTCGTCCAGGAAACGCTTGGTCACCAGGGCGTTCGGGGCGAAGCGCCGGACGTAGCCGATCTGCAGCGCCTGCCCGGTCTCCTGCGTCGCCCGGACCAGCGCCTCTGCCTCCCCGACCGTGACCGCCATCGGCTTCTCGACCAGGACGTCCTTGCCGGCCCGCAGCGCCGCCTCCGCGATCGAGGCGTGCAGGAGGTTCGGCACGCAGATGCTGACCGCGTCGACGCCGGGATCGGCGAGAACCTCCTCGACCACGTCGGTCGCCCGGGGAATCCCGAACTCGTCGGCCCGCGCCTTGGCCCGCGCCCGGTCGATGTCGCACACGGCCACCAGCTCGGCCTGGGGGTTGTGCTGGTACGAGATCAGGTGCTGGGTCGCGATCGCGCCCACCCCGATCACAGCGACTCTCGTGGTCATGTCAGGCAGCTCCCACCAGTCCGAGGATGTTCTTGAGCGAGCGCTCGATGGCGTCCGGAGTGGCCTCCGGGCCTTCGAACTCGAGGCTCACCGGCAGGTCGGGCTTGGTGCCGACCAGAGCCAGCAGCCCCGGCAGGTCGACGTCACCGTGACCCGCGATCGTGCCGAGCAGGTAGTCGCCGGCCAGCGTCTTGAGCCAGCCGTCGCCGGCTGACCGGCGGATGTGGAAGTCCTTCACGCCGACCGACGCCGCGACGTCGATCAGTCCGCCGGCGGTCCGGCCGGGCACCTCGCCGACGCAGAGCCCGTTGCCGAGGTCGAGGGTGACCCGGAAGTTCGGGCGGTCCACGGCGTGCACCAGCCGGGCCAGCCGGTCGGCGCCGTTCATGAAGAAGCCGTGGTTCTCGATCGTCGACACGATGCCCAGGCCGGCGGCGTGGTCGGCGACCGCCCGGCAGCCCTCGACGACCTTCGCGAACGTCGACTCGAACTCCCCCGGGTGCTGCTCACGCCAGGCCCACGGGGCGACGTCGTGCCGGAAGATGCGGGCGCCGAACCGGTGGGCGACGTCGAGCTGCCGGCGCAGGCGGTCGATCTCCTGGCTGTCGGCGGTCCGCAGGTCGCCGCTGACCAGGTAGTTCACGATCGGCACGCCGAGCTCCTCGGCGTGCTTGGCCGTGTCGCGGACGACGTCGTCGTTCTCCAGGTAGTACTCGCCGTCCATGGCGGCGATCTCCAGATGCCCGGCGGGTGATGCGGCGACCCAGTCCAGGACACCGATCAAATCCATCCCGCCGCTCGCCATCAGCGTGCGGAAGCAGTATGAGCTGACTCCTAGCTTCACGTACTGGTCCTCTCAACGTCGTGAGTGAGCTGGGTCCACGGACTCGGGTAGTCGTGAACCCCGTAGATGCCGGAACTGAACTGGTCGAACGCAGTGCCGGCCGCCCCGAGGACGACGGCCTCGCGACCGAGCGCCGAAGCCACGAACGGCGGGTGCTCCGGGAACACCAACTCCTTCCCGACCGCGGCGGCCAGCGGACCGAGAAGCGCACTGCTGTCCTGCGGGAAGCCGAACCGCACGACCACGACCTCGGGGTCGACCACCAGCAGCACCGTGACGATGCGTCCGGCGATCTGTGCGCAGAAGTCCTCGATCTCCGCGCGGGCATCCGGGTCGCCGGCGGCGGACGCCGTCAGCACGGCCTCGCCGGTCGGGTGCGAGGTCCACCTCAACTGGCCCCGCTGGGCGTTCCGTGTCCAGCGCATCCCGCGCTGGGCTCCGAGCTCTCCGGCGAGCCGGTGGCGTCCCTGCCGGATGCCGCCGTTCAGGACGATCGACACCGACACCCGCCGGCCGATCTGGAGGTAGACGACGTCGGAGTAGCCGCGTCCCGCGCCGCCGCGCTGCTCGGCGAGCGCCGCGAGCTTGATGTCGTTGTCGACGGCCACCGGACAGCCCAGCTCCTGGGCCAGGGTCTCCCCGACCGGCACGCCGACGAGGTCGGGCAGCGCGAGGCTGGCCCGGAGGCGTCCGTTCGTCTCGATCACGCCCGGCAGGGCCACGCCGACCGCGCGCAGCCGGGACAGGTCGATCGAGTTCTCGTGGGCGACCGTATGGACTGCCCGGTGGATCAGGGACAGGTCCGGACGCCGACCGGTCTGCAGCTCCTGATATCCGAGCCGGTGGCCGGACAGATCGCAGATGACGGCCCGCGCTCCCCGCGGCCCCAGGTCCACACCGGCAACGAGCCCCGCCTCCCGCGCGAACCGGAAGGCGCGGGCGGGACGCCCCGGGCCGGCGGTCGACGGGTTGGTGGTGACGACCAGCCGGGCCTCGAGGAGGTCGTCGAGAACGGCGTGCACGGTCGGTCGCGACAGCCCGGTCCCGGCGCTGATGACGCCGACCGTCCGCGGCTCGTCGGTGCCGGCCAGGAATCGCAGACAGGCGACCTGGTTCTCCGATCGCTCCGCGTGCATCTGGCCCCATTCTTATTGAAACCGGCTTTAATAAAGACGGTAGCAGAATGCTTCCGGGCTGGCAACGAAAGTCAGCGCTGCAGTACGGCGCGTTCGAGCACTGTCCACGTGGTGGTCGTGAGCAGGTACAGGCCGGCCGCGAGTGGGACGAAGGCCGCGGTGGCGAGCGTGCCGAACGGCAGGACCTGGGCAATCCGCCGGGTCAGCGGCGTCGCGGTCTCGTCGAGCTCCCGGAGTTGCCGCCGGGCCGAGAAGAACGCCACCACCGCGAGCAGTACGGCGAGCGCGAGAAACGCCGGAGTCCCGGTCAGGACCGGCCAGTGCAGGCCGAGCGGCGCACCGAGCAGACTCCCGCTGATCAACTGGTTCGACTCCCCCGCCACCACTGCGCGGGAGAACAGCGTGTACATCAGCCAGAAGAACGGCAGTTGTGCGAGCGTCGGCAGGAAGCCGGCGAACAGCGTGGTCCCTGATTCCGACTGCAGCTTGGCGATCTCACGCCGCAGGCGCTCCGGATCGTCCCGATGCCGATCGGTGACGACCTTCAGCCGAGGCATGAGCGCGGCACGCGCACGCATCCCCCGGTGAGCCCGGATGCTGAGCGGGAGGAGCAGCAGGCGGACGGCGAGCGTGCACAAGACGATCGCCGTCACCGCGGCGTACGCGCCGGTGAGCGGTTCGATCGCGGTGACGAGGGCGGTGATCAGGTGGTAGGCACCGGCAACCGGCGCCTCCAGGAAAGCAGGCATGACAGAACTCCACGAGTGAGAAGGAACAGTGAGCGCGAGAGGTGGCGCTACTGTCCTGGTGCTCGCGGGCGTGGACGTCCGGCCGCGTCCGGGTCACGGAGACGCAGGAACGCCGTCTCCTCCGCGCGGTGCCGGACCGACGCGGCGATCGCCCGCAGCGGAGCCGTTGCCGGCGCGGAGGCGCGGGCGACCAGCAGCAGGGTGAACAGCAGGGCCGCCGCCGTGAGAACGGCGGCGGCCAGGGAAGCCGTGTGGAACACAGGGATCGCCAGCGCGACGACGCCGGCGATCACCTGGGTCATCGATCAATCCAGGTAGTCGCGCAGTACCTGCGAGCGGGACGGGTGGCGCAGCTTCGACATCGTCTTGGACTCGATCTGGCGGATCCGCTCCCGGGTCACGCCGTACACCTTGCCGATCTCGTCCAGAGTCTTCGGCTGGCCGTCGGTGAGACCGAAGCGCATCGAGACGACACCGGCCTCGCGCTCGGACAACGTGTCCAGGACCGCGTGCAACTGCTCCTGCAGCAGCGTGAACGAGACCGCCTCGGCCGGCACGATCGCCTCGGAGTCCTCGATCAGGTCGCCGAACTCGGAATCGCCGTCCTCACCGAGCGGGGTGTGCAGCGAGATCGGCTCGCGGCCGTACTTCTGCACCTCGATGACCTTCTCCGGGGTCATGTCGAGCTCCTTGGCGAGCTCCTCCGGAGTGGGTTCGCGACCGAGGTCCTGCAGCATCTGCCGCTGGACGCGGGCCAGCTTGTTGATGACCTCGACCATGTGCACCGGGATCCGGATGGTCCGGGCCTGGTCGGCCATCGCACGGGTGATCGCCTGCCGGATCCACCAGGTGGCGTACGTCGAGAACTTGTAGCCCTTGGTGTAGTCGAACTTCTCCACCGCGCGGATCAGACCGAGGTTGCCCTCCTGGATCAGGTCCAGGAAGAGCATGCCGCGACCGGTGTAGCGCTTGGCCAACGACACCACCAGGCGCAGGTTGGCCTCGAGCAGGTGGTTCTTCGCCCGCCGCCCGTCCTCGGAGATCCAGTCGTACTCGTCGCGGACCTTGTCCTTGAGCTTCGCGGCCTCGTCACTGAGCTGCTCCTCGGCGAACAGGCCGGCCTCGATCCGCTTCGCGAGCTCGACCTCCTGCTCGGCGTTCAGCAGCGGGACCTTGCCGATCTGCTTCAGGTAGTCCTTCACCGGGTCCGCGGTGGCACCGGCGACCATGACCTGCTGCTCGGGCTCGTCGGTCTCGTCGGCCTCGGAGACGACGAAGCCCTCGTCCTCGGTGAGCTCCTTCTCCAGCGTCTGCACCACGTCGGGCTTGAAGTCGGCCTCGTCGACGTCGTCCAGGGACTTCGGCTTGCCGGTCTTCGGATCGATCGACAGCCCGGCCTCGGTGACCTTGCCAGCGACCGCCTTCTTCGCCGGCGACGATTTCTTGGCCGCGGCGGCCTTCTTCGCGGGGATACCGTCCTCCTTGGTGCCGGCGGCGGGCTTGGCCGCGGCCTTCTTGACCGCGGCCTTCTTGGCCGCGGGGTCGGTCACACGGGCGCTGGTCCTCGGAGCCGCGCTGCGGGCGGTGGCCGGCACTGCCCGGGCTGACTCGGCGGGAAGATTCTCGGACGAGCTGGACGACACGAATTACCTCTCGTCTGACGCAGGGTTTGTGATACGGCGGTACGGCGTTGATAGTGCCTGTGGTGCTGGGTTCTGGGTACGACTCTCTGCGGCTGCTCGCTGGTCAGGCGGCGGCAACACTACATTGTAATCCGCGGACCAAGCCCGAGCGCGCCACGACCCCCCGAACGACGTACTCAGGCCCCTGCCGGGCGGACGCTCCCGCGCCGGCAGAGGCCTGGGTACTTCGACGTTCACATCGGGTCGCGCGATCCGTCGTCCTCAGCCGTTCCGGGTCCGCCGCAGCGGCCGGGCCACCACTCGCTGCTGGACCAGCTGCTGCTCCTGCTTGAACTGCCTCACCTTCACCAGCGATGCCACGTCGATCACGTCCGCGACGGACTTGTAGGCGCCGTCCTCCCCGTACGGCTCGGACGCCTCGCGCCAGCCCCGCGGCCGGACCTTGAGCTGCTTGCCGAGCAGCGCGACGAAGATCTTCGCCTTCTGCGCGCCGAAGCCCGGCAGGGCCGACAGCCTGGCCAGCAGGTCGTCCCCGGACTTCACATCGGACCAGAGGGCCGAAGCGTTACCGCCGTACTCCTCGTCGAGGTGTTTGGCCAGGGTCTGGATCCGGGCGGCCATCGCGGTCGGGAACCGGTGCACGGCCGGCGGGCCGGCCACCACCTCGACGAACGCGTCCGGGTCGTAGTGCGCGACCGTGGACGGGTCGAACGGACCCGCCATCCGCTTCGCGATCGCGACCGGACCCGCGAACGCGCGCTCCATCGGGATCTGCTGGTCGAGCAACATGCCCACCAGCAAGGCGAAGGGATCTCTGCTCAGCATCTCGTCGGCGTCGGGCTGCTGTGCGAGGCACAGCTTCTTGCTGCGTGTCGAAGTCACCTCAGTCCTCCCCTTCCTCGGCCTTCACGGCCAGCACCGGACACGGAGCGTCGAGCAGCACCCGCTGGGCGTTGCTGCCGAGGATGAGCTTGCCGACCGGGGACCGGCGCCGAAGCCCGATCACGATGAACTCCGCGTGCACCTGCTCGGCGACGGCCACCAGGTCCTCCGCCGGGTCGAGTCCACGCACCAGTTGCCGCACCTCGTAGGGCACGCCGGTCGAGTCGAGCTGCTCCCGTACCTCCGTCAACGCGGCGTCACTCGCCGCGGCCTCATCGCTGTCGAAGCTGCGCCCGCCCCGGTGCGAGTTCACCACCACCAGCTTCGCGTCACGCAGCGTCGCCTCTTCCGCCGCGCGTCGAAGGGCTGCACGGCCCTCCGCCTTCGGCACGTAACCCACGACGATGGTCGTCATCGCCCTGCCTCACCTCCGGGTGTCGTGTCGACCCGTTCCGAACGATACTGCGCTTGACCGTGGTCGGCATCCGCTGCATTTGCACCAGCTGTGTCGCGGTCGTGACGGACGGCTGATCGTCGTGCGGGCAGTACTCCACCACCGCCGCGGCCGTTGGTGCGGCAGCCACGCCGGTGCCCGAGTACTACCCGCGACGGGCCTCTCTAACCTTCCGGTGGCCACACCTTTGCAGGGCTGTCACCCGACGCGCCACCCCTGTAGTCCGGGTCGTTATCGAACTCCCCACCCCGTTGCCTTGGGCACCCGACGGAGCGTGACGGTCGGCTGTCCTACGTTGTCTCCCGGCTAACCGGTTCAGTGCTCACTCCTTCCCCGCCCCCGCCCCGGTCAGTCGACCGGCCACTCGTGCACGGGCGTGTTCGCGTGCATGTGCTCGGAGTACCGGCGGAGCATGCCGCGGAGCGCGTCCCGGCGACCGTGGGAACCCTTTGTATACAGTCGATGAAACTCGTCGGCCTGCCAGGCGGCACCGTTACGGTTGGTCAGGCAGCGTTGCTCGATGATGCCGAGCAGCCGGTCGCGGACCGCGGCGTCGACACCCCAGGCGTCCAGGCCCTGCGTGGCCAACGGCAACAGGCGGCGCAGCACCAGCTCGGTCGCGCGCGCGGTCCCGACGCCGGGCCAGAAGACCTCCGCGTCGATGCCGTGCCGGGCGGCCTCGTGGAAGTTCTCCTCGGCCGCGGAGAACGACATCTGCGACCAGATCGGCCGTTCGTCGTCGGCCAGCGCACGCACCAGGCCGAAGTAGAAGGCACCGTTCGCGATCGTGTCGACGACCGTCGGGCCGGCCGGCAGCACGCGATTCTCCACCCGCAGGTGGGGCTTGTCCCGGACAACGTCGTACACCGGGCGGTTCCAGCGGTAGATCGTCCCGTTGTGCAGCCGCAACTCCGAAAGGGCCGGGGTGTCGCCACGGTCCAGGACGGCGATCGGGTCCTCGTCCGAGGTGACCGGCAGCAGGGCCGGGTAGTAGCGGGAATTCTCCTCGAACAGGTCGAAGATCGAGGTGATCCAGCGCTCGCCGAACCACACCCGTGGCCGCACCCCCTGGGTCTTCAGCTCGTGCGTTCGGGTGTCCGCGGCCTGCTCGAACAACGCGATCCGGGTCTCCCGCATCAGCTCCTTGCCGAACAGGAACGGCGAGTTCGCGCCGACCGCGAGCTGCACGCCGGAGATCGCCTGGGCCGCGTTCCAGTACCTGGGGAACGCCTCCGGCGTGACCTGCAGGTGGAACTGCGTGGACGTGCAGGCGGCCTCCGGCACGATGCTGTCCGCGGTTACCGCGAGTCGTTCGACCCCGTCGATCGCGATCTGCACGTCTTCGCCGCGGGCGGCGAAGATCTGGTCGTTCAGCAACGCGTACCGCGGATTGGTGCTCAGCGCCTCACGGTGGATGTGGTCGGTCATCAGCGTCGGCAGGATGCCGACGATCACCATCGACGAACCGGTCCGGCCGGCCTTCTCCTCGGCCGCGTTCAGGCTGTCGCGGATGGCCGACTCCATCGTGTCCAGCCCGATGCCGTCGATCTGGCCGGGCGGCACGTTGATCTCGATGTTGAACTGGCCGAGCTCGGTCTGGAACGCGTCGTCCTCGATCGCGCTCAGCACCTCGGAGTTCTTGAACGCCGGGTCGTACTGCTCGTCGACCAGGTTCAGCTCGATCTCGATCCCGGTCATCGGCCGCTCGGGTGCGAACCTGGCCTCGCGCAACATCCGGGCGAACGCGTCCAGGTTCCGGTGGACCTGGTTGCGGAACGCCGTCCGGTCCGCCCGGGTGAACTCGACCCGGTCGACTTCCTCACCCATCTGCGCCTCCCGTGGTGGCCCCGTGGTGGCCCCGTGGTGCCATGGCCTCAGTCTGCCTGAAGGTGCCCGCGGATGTGAGCCGCAAGCGCGTGGTAGGTCACGCCGGGTGCCGCGAGCCGGCCGGGATCACCGGGGAGATTTGCCCGGAGCAACGAAACCGGCAGGCCCGGGGACGGGCCCGGTCGTGGACTGTCGGTGGTAACGGGGAGACTTGTCAGGTGCGTGGTGAACCTTCGGTCCTGCATGTCGACCTGGACGCGTTCTTCGCGGCCGTCGAGCAGCGGGACAAGCCGTCGTTGCGGGGCAAGCCGGTGGTGGTCGGCGGGATCGGCCTGCGCGGTGTGGTCTCGACGGCGTCGTACGAAGCGCGCAAGTACGGCGTCCGGTCGGCGATGTCGACGGCGGAGGCACGGTCGCGCTGTCCGCACGCGGCGTACCTCGGCCCGCGGTTCGAGGAGTACCGGCGGACGAGTCAGGCGGTGATGGCGCAGATGCGGACGCTGTCGCCGCTGGTCGAGCCGCTGTCGCTGGACGAGGCGTTCGTCGATCTGTCCGCGGCCGGGCTGACCGGACTGACGGTCGACGACGTGCACGCGATCGCGCTCGACCTGAAGGCCGCGATCCGGGCGGCGAGCGGCGGCCTGACCGCGTCTGTCGGCGCGGGCACGTCGAAGCTGATCGCCAAGATCGCCAGCGACCTCGACAAACCGGACGGCGTGGTCGTCGTACCGCCGGGGACGGAGGCCGAGTTCCTCGCACCGATGCAGGTCACGGTCATTCCCGGCGTCGGTCCCGCGACCGCGCAGCGGTTGAGCATGGCCGGCGTGCGGACCGTCGCCGACCTGCAGCAACTGGACGAGGACGAACTGATCCGCCAGGTCGGGTCGGCGCACGGCTCGAGCCTGCACCGGCTGGCGATCGCCGCCGACGACCGTCCGGTGGTGAGCGACCGGGAGACCAAGTCGGTCAGTGTCGAGGACACCTTCGAGACCGACATCATCGACCGCTCACTGCTGTCCGCGATCGCGGACCGGATGGCGCACCGCGTCGCCGAGCGCCTGCAGAAGGCGCAGTTGTCCGGGCGGACCGTGACGGTGAAGACCCGGATGCACGACTTCACCACCCACACCCGGTCGTCCACGCTGGCCGGGCCGACCGACGACGCGCGGGTGGTCGCCCGGGTCGCCCGCCGGTTGCTCGAGGAGAGCGACGTCTCCGGCGGCATCCGGTTGCTCGGAGTCGGTGTCTCGTCCCTGGCCGACTGGATCCAGGACGACCTCTTCACCGAGAGCGAGTACGCCGACCGGCCGCCCGAGGTGGTCGAGTTGCCCGAGCGTGTCCGCGACGTCACCGGCTACTACCCCGGCCAGGACGTCGTCCATCCCGACTACGGCCGTGGCTGGGTCTGGGGCTCGGGACTCGGCCGGGTGACGGTCCGCTTCGAGACCGCGGAGACGCCGCCGGGACCGGTGCGCACGTTCGCCGTCGACGACCCCGCGCTCGAAAATGTGGCTCCGGGCGGAGCCGATGAGGACGACGAACCCCGGAGCGGCCAGAATGGGCCGAATGAACGATGAACGGCGGGGGGTCTACCCGTTCTGCGCACCCTGCACCGCGTCGTCGATCGCCTGGCGTCCGCCGGACGAGGCCGGGGCCACCGGGATCGGGAGCCGCTTCTACGGCCACCGCGATGTCTGTGAGGACTGCGGCTCGTCGATCCGCACGCTGTACTCCACCTACCTGTGGATCCCGGTCGCGAAGATCGGCCGGTTCCGGATCATCCCGACCGGCGGCCGCGGCTACATCGGCCGCAAGGTCGTCGACCGGCCGGTGCAGACCGTCGTACGCCAGGACGCGGTGAGCGCGCATCCCGAGCTCGACGGCGATCCGGCGTACCAGCAGGCCGAGGCGTACTGGCGCGACAGCGAACCCGGCCGGGCCCTGCCCTTCTACCAATCCGCGCTGACCGACCGGGAGAAGAGGCTGCCGGCCGACGACCCGGCCACGCTGCGCGTGCGGCTGCGAGTCGCGCAGGGCCTGCTCGCGACCGCGAACTACGGCCGCGCGATCGCGTGGTTCGAGTTGATGACGCCGCAACTGGTCGAGGTGTTCGGGCCCAACCACGAACTGACCCGTGCCGCGACCGAAGCGGTCACCGGCGCGCGACTGATGGTCGGCGGCCCGCGCTCGGAGGCCAAGCTGCTCGCGAACATCGTCGCCGTCGACGAGCAGGACCTCGACCGGTACGACGCTCAACTGCTGCGCGACCGCGCCGCACTCGGGCGGGCGCTGATGGCCTGCGGTGAGATCGCCGACGCGATCGAGGCACTCACCCAGGTTGTCGACGACAGCATGCAGGCACTCGGCGCCTCACACCCGGACGCGGTCGTCTACCGCACAGCACTGGTGGACGCATGCCACGTGACCGGGACCCGGGGCCGGAAGCGGGACGTCCAAGCAGCCGAAGCGGCCCGGCGGTTGCTCAACGACGCAAGCGCACCGAGAGGCACGTGACACAGCCCTCGAGCTTCTCGAACTCGCTGATGTCGACGACCACCGGCGTGTAGCCCAACTGCTCGAACCTCGCCGCGGACTTCGGTGCCGACGCGGCCATCAGCAGACGCCCCTCCCCCAGCAGCACGACGTGCGCGCCCGATTCTTCCGGGACGGGTTCGAACACGTCGAACGCCCGCGGGTCGTCGACGAGCGGCTCGTACCCGACGACCGCGCCGTCAGGCAGTGCGGTCACCGCCGACTTCAGGTGCAGCACCTTCGTCACCGGCACCGCCCGCACGGTCGCGCCGAGCGGCTCGAGGGCCTCGGCCAGCTGGCGGATTCCGTCCGCGTTCGTGCGGCCGCCGAGACCGGCGTACACGGTGGTGCCGATCTTCAGGATGTCGCCGCCGTCGAGGGTGCCGGGCGCGGTGATGCGGGTGATCCGGTAGCCCTGCGCGGCCACGGTCCGCTCCGCGGCCTCGGCCTCCGGCCGGCGTTCGTCGGCGCCGGCGCGGGCGATCACCGCGAGATCGCCGTACACGACCATCGTGTCCTCGACGAAGACGCCGTCCGGGCATTCGTCGATCGCCGGCACCTCGACCGTGGTCCAGCCGGTGGTCACGAGTGCGTCGACGTACCGCTGCCACTGGCGGGCGGCCAGCCCGGCGTCGACCGGGGTGCGTTCGATGTGGGTGACGATTCCGTCGGCGAGCCGCGGACTGGGACGTCGGACCAGCGCGGTCGGCAAGGCAGTCGGCATGGCTGCAGGTTATCCGGTGAGGACCTGGGTACCTGCTCCGCAGACGTTCGAGATGCTTGGAGGGCGACGAATGCCGAAGATCCTGCCGGCCACGGGTGGGGACGTGGTGGAGATCATCCTCGCGGACCACCGCTGGTTCGAGGAGGCGCTGCGCGAACTGCGGGACGTGCGGAGCGACCGGGACGCCGTACTGGCCGACCTGGTCACGGTGCTGATCGCGCACGCGGAGGCGGAGGAGTCGAAGGTGTACCCGTCGCTGCGGCGCAAGGACGCGATCGACGCCGAGGAGGTCGAGCACTCCGAGCACGAGCACGACGAGGGCAACGAGGCGCTGCTGGCGCTGATGGAGGTCGAGGACGCCGGCAGCGAGGAGTTCAGCGAGAAGCTGCACGAGCTGTCCGAGGCGCTCTCGCACCACCTCGACGAGGAGGAGCGCGACGTCCTCAACCCGGCCCGCACCGACATCTCGGAGGAGACCCGTCGGCAACTGGGCGACGCGTTCGCGCAGGAGCGCGCCCGGTTGATCAAGTCCGGCTGCGGTGGCATCGCCAACGTGCGGAAGGTCGTCGAAGCAGCCTGACGCAAGCGGCTCGTCGGTCACCGGCCTCGCGCTCAGGTACGGGCCGTGGTCCCCCTGCAGGCGTCCGGCGGAACTTGCTGCACCGCTCGGCCCTGCGGCGCGCGGCTCACAGCGGAAGGATGAGCCCTTCGTCGGCCGCGATCACTTCACCGGTGAATTCCTGCTGTGCTTCGGTGACCGACACCGATCGGTCCGAGCCCGGCCAGAAGTGGGTCAGCAGCAGCCGCTTCGCTCCCCTGGCTGCGCGGGCAGCTTCGGCCGCGGTCATCACGTAGCGCGGCGTGGTCTGCGGCGACGGACCCTGCAGGGTGGCGTCGGAGATCAGCAGCTCGGTGCCTTGGGCAAGCTTCGTCAGCGCGGGGGACGGTCCGCTGTCGCCGGTGTAGCCGACCGAGACGCCCGGTGCGGTCAACCGGACGCCAGGGTTGGTGACGTAGTGCGGCAGCAGCACAGTCTCCAGCGTGAACGGGCCGATCTCTTTCGTCGTGGTCAGGTCGTGTACGTCGAAGACGGTCGCCGGATCCGGCGTGGGCTCGAGCGCTCGCAGTACGTCGACAACGCCCGGCGGACAGTGGAGCGGGATCGGCGCCGCGTCGCGTGCCGCGTAGTGCCGGACCCGGGCGAGCGCGCTCACGTCGACACAGTGGTCCGGGTGCTGATGCGTGACCACGACCGCGTCGACGTCGCCGCCCGGGCGGTGGCGCAGGAGCTGCGGGAGGGCGGCGTAGCCGAGATCGAGGACGACCGTGAAGCCGTCGTACTCGAGCAGGAAGCCGGCACACGCGCGACCGGGCTCCGGCCAGGCACCACAGGAGCCAAGGACGGTGAGCGACCTCACCGCGGCGCGAACGGCTGGTCGGTGGGGACGAGGTCCTTTCCGAGCGGCAGCACCAGCCAGATCAGGTTGAGACGCGTGTCCTCATGTCCTCCAGCCTGCCACCCGATGCGCGACGTACGCCGCGACCCCGGGATCCATCCGGGCATCCGGCTCCGCCGCTGACGGTCAGTACGCGTCGGCGCTCAGGGTGGCGAAGGTCATGCCCGCCCGGACCAGTCGTTGGCGGAGCGCTGGGCCCATAGCGGCGGCTGTGGTGGTCTGGCCGGCTGTCGCAGGCAGGTCGTCGAGTGCCAGGCACAGCGCGCTCTCGGCGAGCATCTTCGCGGTTTCGTCGTACCCGGGATCGCCGCCGGCCACCTCGGTGACGACCTGCTTGCCGCCACCGCGGCCGACGAAGCGGACGTTGAACCAGGACCTGGCACGCCGCTCCGCGCTGGGGCCCTCACCGGACCTGATCCGGTTGAGCAACGCCTTCCGTGCCCGCGGGACCTGGGCCGCCACCGCGAGCAGGGCGATCCCACCGATGCCTCCGGCAACCATCGGCAGGCGCTCGAACGCTGCGTAGTGCGAGTAGCGGAAGTCGGTCCCGTAGCGGTCGAGCAGGCGGGCGGAGTAGGCGACGATCTGCGGGTCGACGGTCGGCAGCGGAACGGCCCAGAAACCCTGTTGCCGGTGCAGCTTTCCGGGAACCGATCGGGCCGATCGGCCCGATGGACGCGGCTCGGCCCGGCCCCTGGCCCGGTGGGCCTCGAGGTTCTCCTTCGGCCGGGAGAACGCGGTGATCAGGGTCTGGAAGGTCCCGCCCGAGGGACGGGCACCGGCGCGCACCAGACCGTCGACCCGGATCGGGACGCCCTCGGGCAACTGCTCGACGGTGAACTGGACGCCGAGGTCGTACGGGATCGAGTCGAAGCCGCACGCGTGGATGATGCGAGCACCGGTTCGGACGGCGCGCTCGTGGTAACCGACGTACATCCGGTCGACGAACTCGGGCTCACCGGTCAGGTCGAGGTAGTCCGTGCCGGCTTCGGCACAGGCGGCGACCAGTTGCTCCCCGTACTGGATGTAGGGGCCGACCGTGGTGACGACGACGCGGGCCGACTCGGCGAGGGCTTTCAGTGACGCCGGGTCGGTGACGTCGGCGCGCAGGACGTCCCGGCCGAAGCCTTCCAGCTTCGCTTTGTTGCGTCCGGCAACTGCCCAGCGAAGGTCCGCGGGGGCGTGCTTCGCCAGGTACTCCGCGGTCAGGCTGCCGGTGAACCCGCTCGCACCGAGCAGGACGACGTCGTACCGGCGACTCATCGTCCGGCGGCCTTCTCGGCGTCGGCGCGGCCGCCCGCTCCGGAGGCACGGGTGGACTCGGCGAGCCCGCGGGCCTCGATGTCGGCGACGGCGGCCCGGTCGGCCCTCGGCACGCTGAACCTGGACCCGGCCTCGATCACGTGCGGGATCAGCCAGCGGAACACCTTCATCGCGCCGATCCACCCGGGCACGTGCACGGTCCGGCGGCGCCTCCTGATCCCGTCGGTGAACTTCTCCACGGCGAACTCCAACGGGTACACCCTGCTCGCCAGCGGCACCCCTGTCCGCACCGTGCCGAACACCGGGTGCTCGTCGACCCCGCGGACCATGTCGGTGTCCACGAACGTCATGTGCGCGACACCGACCCGGACGCCGAGATGCTTGAGCTCGACCCGCAGGGTGTCCCCCATCGCCTCGACACCGGCCTTGGCCACGTTGTACGACGCGAGTCCGGGGATGCGCACGATCGCCGCGAGGGACGACACCAGCAGCAGGTAGCCCTTGCTCGCCAGCAGATGTGGCAGCGTGAGGTGGACTGTGCGCCAGACGCCGTACAGGTTGACGTCGAGGACCCGCTCCCACACCTTCGGGTCCATGCTCCGGCTGAACCCCGGCGCCGCGATGCCGGCGTTCGCCATGACCACGTCGATCCGGCCGTACCGCTCGGCCACGGCCTCGACCGCGGCCCGCAGCGACTCGGTGTCGGTGACGTCGGCCTCCCACCAGCCGGCGTGCGGGCCGCAGTCCTCGGCGACCTTCTTCAGTTCGTCCGGTTCCAGCCCGATCAGCGCCAGGGTCGCACCCTCCTGGGCGAGCCTGCGCGCCACCGCGGCGCCGATGCCGCGAGAGGCTCCGGTGACGAGGACGACCTGGCCGGGCAACGGGCGCATCGCGGACCTCCAGCTTGTTGAGCGTGCACTCAACAGTAAATGACTGTTGACCGGATACTCAATAGACTGCCGGTATGACCCAGACCTCGTCCGCGCGGCTGCGGCCCGACGAGCGGCGCGCGCAGATCCTCGCGGCCGCCCGGCGTGTGCTGGTCGCCGACCCGCACCGGGAACTGACGGTCGAGCTGGTCGCCGCCGAGGCGGGCGTCTCCCCCGCGTTGGTCTTCCACTACTTCGGCTCGAAGAAGAAGTTCCAGTACGCCGTCATCGAGGAAGCGGCCGCGGAGGTGATGCTGCGGACCGCGCCCGACCCCACGCTGCCGCCCGAGGAACAGCTCCGCTCGGGCATCCGCGCGTTCGTCCGCGCCGTCCTGGAAGCACCACAGCTCTATCGGGTCACGCTGCTGATGTCGGCCGCCGGCGATCCCGACGTACGCGCTCTGCACTCGGAGATCCGGCAGGTCTTCAGCACCTGGGTGATCGGCGCCGTCGCCGAGCGCGGCAGCGACATCACTGCGGTGGTCGAGCTCGCCTGTCACGGCTGGCAGGGGTACGTCGAACAGACCCTGCTGACCTGGATCGACAACCCGACGATCTCGGCCGACGAGCTCGAGCACCTCTGTGAACGCTCGCTCGACGCGATCCTCACGACGACTCACTGAAGGCCGTCAGCGCGTCGAGCGTCGCCTCGGCCATCAGCGCTGCCTGGTCCGGCCCGACCGCATCCCGGAGACGTCCGTCGACCTCGTTGAGCACGGCCCGGCAGCGGTCGAGGAGTTCCTGCCCGGCGGCGGTGACCTGCAGATCGGCGGTCCGGCCGCGGCCGGGAGCGCTGCGGCGCTCGACCGCACCCATGTCCTGGAGCTGCAGCAGGGTCGACTGCATGCTCTGTGCGGTGATGCCGTCGCGGCGGGCCAGTTCGCTGTAGGAGAGGCCGGGCTGGTGGGCCAGGTGGCCGAGAGCCGAGAAGTGGCGCATCGACAGCCCTTGCCGGCGCAGCTCCGCGTCCGTCCGGTCGCGCAGCTGGCGGCCGAGCATCATCAGCAGCAGCGCAGGGCTGATCGGCGGCTGGCCTGTCTCCTCCATCGGCACATCATGCCAGCCGGCGCAGTTTCAGGCTGGCTGATACGTAGGTTACAGTCTACCTGAAACTCGATTCCCCGAGATCGGACTCCGCATGAACAAGTTCCTGCTCAGCGTGCACGTGCTGGCCGCCATCATCTTCGTCGGACCGGTCACGGTCGCGGCGAGCATGTTCCCACCGCTCGCCCGGCGCGCGCTCGCCGCCGACCAGCCCGAGACCGCCGAACTGAAAGTGCTGCACCGGATCAGTCGTGGGTACGCGATCGGCGGGCTGTCCGTCCCTGTCTTCGGGATCGCGGTCGGTGCCGGGCTCGGGGTGCTCACCGATTATTGGCTGATCGTGTCGATGATCCTCACCGCGATCGCGGCCGGTGTGCTGGCGTTCGTCGTCCTGCCGGCCCAGGGACGGGTGCTGGCCGCGGCCGACGGTGCGCCCGAGGCGCGCGACCGCGTACTCCCGCAGGCGAAGTCGTTGTCGATGACGACCGGCGTCTTCGCGCTGCTCTGGGCCGTGGTCGTGGTGCTGATGATCGTCCGGCCCGGCTCGACGACGGGGGTCTGACGATGCTGCGCGTACTCAAGATCGCGGCCGCCGTCGAGGCGATCAGCATCTGCCTGCTGTTTCTCAATCTCTTCACCGTGCACTGGCCCGCGGTCTCGTCGGCGCTCGGTCCGACGCACGGGACGGCGTACCTCGTGGTGATCGTGTCGGCGCTGGCGACGGCCGGTGCGACCACGCGGGGGAAGCTGCTCGCGTTGGTGCCGGCGGTCGGCGGGTATCTGGCACTGCGCAACCTGTCGGTGGACGCGCGTTAGGGTTTGGCTGTGCTGACGGTCGCCACGGTGAATGTGAACGGGATTCGGGCTGCGTACCGGCGAGGGATGGCGCCGTGGCTGGAGCGGACGGATCCTGACCTGCTGCTGATGCAGGAGGTCCGGGCGACCGGCGACGTACTGCGTGAGTTGCTCGGCGCGGACTGGCACCTCGCCCATGCCGAGCCGTCGATCGACGGGCACAAAGGCCGCGCCGGCGTGGCGGTCGCCTCGCGGCGGCCGGTCAAGGACGAGCGGATCGACGTGGGGCCCGAGCGGTTCGCCGGGTCGGGCCGGTGGATCGAGGCGGACGTCGTCCTGGACGACGGGTCGCTGCTGACGGCGGTCAGCACCTACGTGTTCACCGGTGAGTTCGAGACGCCGCCGCGGCAGGAGGAGAAGTACGCGTTCCTGGATGCGATCACCGCGCGGTTGACCGACCTGCGGGCCGACGGGCGGCACGTGCTGATGTGCGGCGACCTGAACATCGCCCACCGCGAGGTCGACCTGAAGGCCTGGAAGGCGAACCGGAAGAAGAGCGGCTTCCTGCCCGGGGAGCGCGCCTGGATGGACCGTTTGTTCGCCGCCGGCTGGGTGGACCTCGGCCGCCGGTTCGGCGGCGACGGACCCGGTCCGTACTCGTGGTGGTCCTGGCGTGGCAAGGCCTTCGACAACGACGCCGGCTGGCGGATCGACTACCAGATCGCCTCCCCCTCGCTGGCGCCCGCGGCCACCGGATGTTCGGTCCACCGCGCCCCGACGTACGCCGAGCGCTGGAGCGACCACGCCCCGGTCGTGGCGACGTACGGGCTCTAGTTCTGCTGTGGATATCCGGCGACCGGCGGTCGCCGGTTGCGGGTAGTCTCGCGGCATGCCCGAGAACGATTCTGTGAAGCCCCCGGTCGCCGCCCGGAAGCCGGTCGAGCGCCGTCACCACGGCGACGTGTTCGTCGACGAGTACGAGTGGCTGCGGGACAAGTCCGACGACGAGGTGCTGGGGTACCTGCGCGCCGAGAACGCCTACACCGAGGCCCGCACGACCCACCTGGAATCGTTGCGTGAGGCAATCTTCAAGGAGATTTCGGACCGCACCCTGCAGACCGACCTGAGCGTGCCGGCCCGGCGCGGCGGGTACTGGTACTACTCGCGCACGGTCGAGGGCAAGCAGTACGCGATCCACTGCCGGGTCAAGGCCGACGGCGACGAGCCGCCCGCGACCGACGGCGAGATCCCCGGCGAAGAGGTGATGCTCGACGGCAACGAGGTGGCCGGCGACTCCGAGTTCTTCTCCCTCGGCACGGTCGACGTCTCCCCCGACGGCCGGCTGATGGCCTACTCGGTCGACCTCAAGGGCGACGAGCGGTTCACGCTGCGGATCAAGGACCTGGCGACCGGCGAGCTGCTGCCGGACGAGCTGCCCGAGGTCCATTACGGCTCGGCCTGGTCCGCCGACGGGTCGACGATCTTCTACACGAAGGTCGACGACGCCTGGCGGCCGTACCAGGTGTGGCGGCACGCCCTCGGTGCCGCTGACGACGTCCTGGTGATGGAGGAGCCGGACGAGCGGTTCTGGGTCGGCGTCGACCTGACCCGCAACGAGCAGGCGATCATGATCGCCCTCGGCAGCAAGCTGACCAGCGAGGTCTGGCTGCTCGACGCCAACGACCCGGCCGGCCGGCCGGTCGTGGTCGCGCCCCGCCGCGAGGGCGTCGAGTACGACGTCGAGCACGCGGGCGACCAGCTGCTGATCACGCACAACGCGGACGCGGCCAACTTCTCCCTCGCGACCGCCTCGCTCGACTCCCCCGGCGCGTGGACCACGCTGATCCAGGGCGATGAGACCAGTCGGCTGCTCGGTGTCGACGCGTTCGCCGACCACGTGATCCTCTACCGCCGGCGCGACGCGCTCACCGAGCTGGCGATCATGCGCCGTACGCCGGACGGCTTCGGCGCACCGGAGACGCTCGAGTTCGGCGAGCCGATCTACACGGTCTCCCCCGGGCGCAACGACGAGTGGCACGACACCCGCTACCGCTTCGGCTACACGTCGCTGGTCACCCCGGGTTCGACGTACGACGTGGACGTCGCGACCGGTGAGCGGCGGTTGCTGAAGCAGCAGCCGGTCCTCGGTGGGGTCGACCTCGGCGCCTACACGCAGTACCGGGAGTGGGCGACCACGGCCGACGGGACCTCGGTGCCGATCTCGCTGGTGGCGCGCAAGGACGTCGCCAAGGACGGGAACGCGCCGGTCGTGCTGTACGGGTACGGGTCCTACGAGAGCTCGATGGATCCGTGGTTCTCGATCCCCCGGCTCTCGCTGCTGGACCGCGGTGTGGTGTTCGCGATCGCGCACGTCCGTGGCGGAGGTGAGCTCGGGCGGCACTGGTACGACGACGGGAAGATGCTGACCAAGCGGAACACCTTCACCGACTTCGTCACGGTCGCCGAGCACCTGGTCAAGGACGGCTGGACGCGGCCGGAGCGGATCGTCGCGCACGGTGGCAGCGCGGGCGGTCTGCTGATGGGCGCGGCGGCGAACCTGGCGCCGGGCGCGTTCGGCGGGATCGTCGCGGAGGTGCCGTTCGTGGACGCGCTGACGACGATCCTCGACCCGTCGCTCCCGCTGACCGTGATCGAGTGGGAGGAATGGGGGAATCCGCTCGAGGACGCCGCGGTGTACGAGTACATGAAGTCCTACTCGCCGTACGAGAACGTCACCGCGCAGGAGTATCCGCGGATCCTGGCGATCACCAGTCTGAACGACACCCGGGTGTTCTTCGTCGAGCCGGCCAAGTGGGTCGCGAAACTCCGCGCCACCGCCACCGGAAACGTCGACGTCCTGCTGAAAACCGAAATGGAAGCCGGCCACGGCGGCCGTTCCGGCCGTTACGACGCCTGGCGTGAACTGGCGTTCACGCTCTCCTGGGAACTGGACACCCTGGGCCTCGCCTGACCACCTCGGCAGGCCCGCCGGCGCGGCGGGCCTGCCGCCCACCGCGCCGAGTGGCTCGTTGACCGTTTCGTGCGGGAACGCCGCGGGTACCTGCGGCCTTGCTGTTCGATGGAGAGCTCAACGGTGTGTTGTGCAACACATTCGGCGACCGGAAAGGCCGGGATTCTGCCCAGATTCTCAGCCTCCGGTAGCGGAGTCCCGCCGGCCCGGTCGGTGGAATTCCGGCGAAAAGCCGCGGAAGGTGCGTGATCACACCGAAATGCGCGCATGTTCGGGCCCCGGCGTCCGGCAAGCGGCCACGGCGGGGCTGCAGACCCTGGTTTCCGCACCTGGTCGGTGCCGGGAACTCTCAGGGAACGTTCAGGCTGTTTACACACTCGTCGTGGAATCTTGAACCTCACTCGAACGTTGCTCTCCATGTAACGACGAAGGGAGTTTCGGTGGCTCGCACGACTCGTGTTCGCACCGCGGACGACGGCATCGACGGCAAGGACAGCGTCGGTCTCTACCTCGAAGAGATCGCGCGCACGCCCCTGCTGACGGCTGAGGAAGAGGTCGAGCTCGCTGAGACGGTCGAGGCAGGTCTCCTCGCGGAGCAACTGCTGGCCGAGGGGCGGGTTGGACGGAAGAAGGGCGGAGCGCCCAAATATGCGACGGAGGAAGAGCTGCAGTGGCTGGCCGACGAGGGCCAGCGCGCGCAGCAGCGGTTCGTGACCGCGAACCTCCGGCTGGTGGTCTCGATCGCCCGCCGCTACGGACGGTCGCAGATGCCGCTGCTGGACCTGGTCCAGGAGGGCAACACCGGCCTGATTCGGGCGGTGGAGAAGTTCGACTACCGCAAGGGTTTCAAGTTCTCGACGTACGCGACCTGGTGGGTGCGGCAGGCCATCACCCGCGGTATCGCGCAGCAGGCCCGGGTGGTCCGGCTGCCGGTGCACGTGGTGGAGCAGCTGAACCAGATCGGGTCCGCCCGGCGCACGCTGGAGCGCAAGCTCGGCCGGGAGCCGGAGATCGACGAGATCGCGGCAGAGCTGGACCTGGACGAGGAGCGGGTCTCCGAGCTGATCCGGATCGGCCGGGACCACATCAGCCTGGACAACCCGATCGACGACGAGGGTGAGACCTCGCTGGGCGACCTGATCGCGGCCGAGACCGCGCCGGGGCCGGACCAGCTGGTCGCCGACGCGTCGGACCGCACGGGCCTGTTCAGCCTGGTCGACCAGCTCGACCCGCGGTCCGCGGACGTGATCCGGCGCCGGTACGGCCTGCACGACGGCCGCCAGGCGAAGCTCGCCGACATCGGCGCCGTGCACGGCATCTCCGCCGAGCGCGTCCGCCAGATCGAGCGCGAGGCTCTGGGCCGCCTGCGACTGCTGGCCGACCCGACCCTGGCCGCGTAGACCGGCACCCCGAAACCCCCAGCACAGGACCCCCGGCCGCAACCGCGGCCGGGGGTCCTTCCGGTCTCAGGGCAGGTGGACCCAGGACTCGACCGGCAGGTGGTCGCTCGGAAACTGCCCGTCCTTGCTGAAGGTGTTGATGGACGCCGTCGAAACGCGCACGCCCGGAGTGGTCAGGATCCAGTCGATCCGGGTGCCGTTCGGAGTCAGCGGCTTGTAGCCGTGGAAGGTGCCCCACAGGGCGCTCCGCCGTTCGGCCGTCACCCAACTGTCCGCCAGCTTGCCGCTGGTGACGAGCTTGTCGTACACGTTCACCCCGGCGGCGGCCGCCTCGTTGAAGTCGCCGGTCATGATCACCGGCAGCGTCGGGTCGAGTGCGGTCATCCGCTGCAGGATCAGGTCGGCCGACTTCGACCGCGCGGTCGCGTCGAACGCCTCCAGGTGCGTGTTGATCGCGTAGAACTCCTTCGACGTGGCCTTGTCCTTGAACCGCACCCAGGTCACCATCCGGGCGCAGCATCCGCCCCAGGTCTTCGAGCCGATCACCTCAGGCGTGTCCGACAGCCAGTAGTGGTCGTACTCCAACGGCTGCAGCCGGCGCTGTCTCTTATACACAA
>NZ_SMKR01000075.1 GCF_004348725.1 Kribbella turkmenica | reverse complement strand
GGTGAGGTGCTGGCGGGGGCCGGTGACCTTGACGACGGTGGCTCCGGGCACCTCGATCGGTGGGAGGGACGTGGCCAGATCGACCACCAGGGTGCGTGGGGCGGACTGGCTGGCTCTGAGGTGGTCCAGGGTGCCGTCGAAGATCTGGTGGCCGTGGTCGATCACCATGACCCGGCTGCAGAGAGCTTCGATGTCGTCGAGGTCGTGGGTGGTGAGGACGACGGTGGTACGGCGTTCCGTGTTGACCCGGGCGAGGAACTCACGCAACCGGGCCTTGCTGATCACGTCCAGGCCGATCGTCGGTTCGTCCAGGTAGACGATCTCCGGGTCGTGCAGCAGCGCGGCCGCGATGTCGCCGCGCATCCGCTGACCGAGCGACAGCTGACGGACCGGTACGTCGAGCAGGTCGCCGAGGTCGAGGAGTTCGACGAAGGTCGCCAGGTTCTCCGCGTGCCGCGCCCGCGGGACGTCGTACATCTTCTGCAGGACCGCGAACGAGTCCTTCAACGGCAGGTCCCACCACAGCGTCGTCCGCTGACCGAAGACCACGCCGATCCGCTTGGCCAGCTTCAGCCGGTGACGCGACGGGTCCACGCCGGCGACCCGGATCGAGCCGGCGCTCGGGACCAGGATCCCGGTGAGCATCTTGATCGTGGTCGACTTGCCGGCGCCGTTCGGGCCGATGTAGCCCACGACCTCCCCCTGCTCGACCGTGAACGACAGGCCGTCGACCGCACGCACCTCACGATGAGTACGGCGGAACCCGGCTCGCGACGACACGGTGAAGGCCCGCGACACGTTGTCCAGCTCGATGACTGCCACTGCTCAACTCCCTGTACTGCGGTAACGACGGAGACCGCCCCGCCAGGCCAGTGACGCCAGCGTCACCATCACGACGGCGACTCCCGGCGACAGCAGGCCGATCCAGGACGGCAACCCCAGCGGGGCCGGTCTGCCCAGCACGAAGAGCACCGGGTAGTAGTTGACGAAGGCAAGCGGTACGACGAACGTGACCGCCCGGACGATGTCCTTGCCGAAGATGCTCAACGGGTACTGCGTCAGCGTCTGACCTCCGTAGGTGAACGCGCTGGCCACCTCGGCGGAGTCGATCGCGAGGAACTGGAACGCCGCGCCGAGCACGAAGATCGACGCGAAGATGATCGACCCGACGATCAGCGACAACACCAGTACGATGCCTTTGGCAACGGTCCAGTCGACGTCGAGGTGGCCGAGGGCGAGGACCAGGACGACGCCGGCCTGCAGCGGCCGGCCGATCCGGCGGAGGGCGAACTGGTCCGCGGCGGTCTGGATGAACGCCGGCACCGGGCGGATCAGGTATACGTCCAGCGCCCCGGAGCGGATCCGCTGGCCGACCCGCTCGATCGAGCCGGTGACGAGATCCGCCAGCCCGAGCGTCGTCGAAGCGGTTGCGTAGAGCAATGCCATCTCCGCCAGGCTGAACCCGCCGAACGCGTCGATGTGGCTGAACATCAGCACGATCGCGACGAAGTCCATCACGGTCATCAGCATCGTGCCGATCAGCATCAGCACGAACGACGCCGGGTACGCGAGCGCGGACCGGATCCACATCGTCACGAGCATCCAGTACTGCGCCGGCGCCCGGCGGAGCCGCTCAACCACCCTGGATCACCACCTTCCGGGTCGCGACGGTGGTGGCGAGCTGCGCGACCAACAGCAGCACCAGGATCCAGCCGAGCTGGAAGAGCAGCGCGGACCCGGTCCCGCCCGGGTTCCGGCCGAGCCAGATGTCGATCGGCACCTGCAGCGTCGCGGCCCACGGCGTCGCCCGGGCGAACTCGCCGATCCAGCCGGGGAACACGACGAGCGGCAGGATCATCCCGGAGAAGAAGCTCGACAGCACGAGCGCGACGTGTTCCATCCCGCGCGAGTCGGTGATCCAGAACCCGGACAGCGCGACCAGATACCGGAAGCCGAAGCTGACCAGGACGGCGAGCACCAGCCCGGTCGCGACCGCCAGCCAGGTCAGCACGCCGGAAGGGAAGGTGAGGTCGAACACCAGCGCGCCGACCAGCAACGGCGCACTGCCTCGCACGATCAGCTGGAACATCGCCCGGCCGAGGTCGACCGACGCCCACCACAGCAGGAGATGGGTCGGCCGGTACAGGTCGACCGCGATCTCGCCGCTGCGGACCCGCTCCCCGAGCTCGATCGTCGTCGTCGCGCCGAAGATCCCGATCGGCATCAGCAGGCCCTGCTGCAACCACACGAACGTCAACGCGTCCGCCACGTCGTACCCGCCGAGGCCGGGCCGCTCGTGCCACAGGGTGAGGTAGATCCCGCAGAGGATGAACCCGAACACCGTGTTCGTGAACGCGCCGGACGCGGTCGCGATCCGGTACGTCGAGAACCGGCGGAACGACCGTACGCCGATCGCCCAGTAGACGCCCACGGCAAACCCCTCTCGTTCGCTCGAGGTGGTGTCCGATCGGTCCAGCGGCACGCAGAACTACCCCGGATCTGGAAAGACCCGGGGGATCGGACACCACTGTGACAGGCATGGTCGCCCACACCGTTGTCAAGGAAAGGTTGGGACCGTACGCCGGGCGGTCGGGCGACGTCAACCAATTTCTTCTTACCGCACCGCGCGCGCAGCGCCGGCACGCGGCGGGGATCTCAGCTCGCGTCGTCCATGGCGACCGGCGCGCTGTCGTCAAGCCCTGCCCAGGAGTCCCGCGGTGGCGCGGCCCGGCGGCCCTGTGGGCAGATGCGGACGAAGTCGCACCAGCCACACATCGGCGACGGCTCCGGCGGGAACACCTCGTCGACCTGGGCCGGGCTCAACCCCTCGTGCCAGCGGGCCTCGGCCGCCGCGGCGTCGTCGGCGATCGACTCCGCCCGGTCCCGGTGCCGGCCCAGCGAGGTGTCGTCGTGGTCCGCGGCGGCCACGGTGTTGGTCGGCAGGTGATGCAGCTCCACCCGGGTGCACGGCTTGTGCAGCAACCGGCGCGCGCCCAGCACGTACACCGCCAGCGCCAGCGACGACCGCGCATCCTCCGGCGTCAGCGGACGACGCCCGGTCTTGTAGTCGACGATCACCAGCTCGGTCCCGCCACTCCGGTCCCGGGCGGGCCGTTCGTCGATCCGGTCCACCCGGCCGCGCAGCGACGCCCGCTCCGTGGTGAACGCGACGTTGCGCTCCACGCCGCGCGGCTCGTAGTACGGATCGGAGTCCCGCAGGTAGCCCAGGACCATCGAGGTCGACCGCTCCCGCCAGTCCATCGACTGCACTTCGTCCCGGAAGCCCTCGCTGCGCCAGCTGGACCGCATCTTGGCGACGACTTCGTCCGGGGTACGGCGGGACGCCGGCCAGCGACCGTAGAAGTCGGCCAGCACCTCGTGGACGACCGCACCGACCGTGTTGGCCGCCCACGGCGGTCCCTTCGGCGGCCGGGGCGTCTCGAGATAGGTGTAGCGGTATCTCCGCTTGCAGTCGGCGAAGGTGAGCAGTTTGGTCGGGGTGGCGACGAACAACCGCGCCGGCATCCCGGGCAGCATGTCGTCCATCTCAGCCCGCCTTGATCAGTGTTCGCTCTGGATGAAGGCGGTCACCGCGTCGGCGACCAACTGCACGGCGATCGCGCTCAGCAGCAGGCCGGCGATCCGGGTGACCAGGAGCACGCCGTTCTCCCCCAGGATCCGCATGATCACCCCGGAGAACCGCAGCGTCAGCCACATCACCAGGTGGATCAGGACGATGCCGACCGAGATCGCGACCACGTCCGGCAACGAGCCGTCCGCGCGCTGCACGAAGACCATCGTCGCGACGATCGCACCCGGCCCGGCGAGCAGCGGCGTGCCGAGCGGGACGAAGGCGATGTTCACGTTCTTGGTCTGGACCGGGTCCTCGGCCGTGTCGGTCAGCAGTTGCAGCGCGATCAGCAGGAGCAGCAACCCACCGGCGGCCTGCAGCGCCGGCAGCGTGATGCCGAGGTGGTGCAGGATCTGCTGACCGAACGCCGCGAACACCACGATGACGCCGAACGCGACGAGCACCGCCTGCCAGGCGGCCTTCTTCCGGACCGCCCGGGACTGGCCGGCGGTCAGCGAGATGAACACCGGCACCGTGCCGGGCGGGTCCATGATCACGAACAGCGTGACCACGACCTCGCTCAGCAACCCCAGGTTGATGACGCTGTTCACGGCAGGTAGACCTCGGGCACCTTGGCCTCCGAGGCCGCGGCGTTGGCCTTGGCGACCTCGAGGAGCCGCTCGAACTGCTCCGGCTCGGTGGAGTTCACCCCCAGCTCGTGGTCGATCTTGCCGACGCCGTGGTGGTCGCTGGAGCCGGTGTAGATGATGCCGAGCTCCCGGGCGATCCCGCGCAACGTCGTGCGGGACTCGGGCGAGTGGTCCTGGTGGTCGACCTCGATTCCGGCCAGGCCGTGGTCGTCGACCAGCCGGGCGATGGTGTCCGCGGTGATCACCTTGTAGCTGGACCGGCCCCACGGATGCGCGATCACGGGGACACCGCCGGCCGCACGGACCAGGTCGATCGCGCGGCCCGGGTCGATCGCGTAGTGCGACACGTGGCCCGGCTTGCCGTCGGCGAGGAACCGGTCGAACGCCTCGCTCCGGTTGGCGACCGTGCCGTTGGCGACCAGCGCGTCGGCCACGTGCGGCCGGCCGACCGACGGCGTACCGGTCGCCTGGGCGAGCACCTCGTCGACGGTCAGCGGCACGCCGAGTCCGTTCAGCCGGGCGACGATGGACGGGATCCGGTCGGTGCGGCCGTCGCGGACGATCCGCAACTCCTCGGCGAGCTCCGGGTACGAGGGGTCCGGCAGGTAGCCGAGGAGGTGGACGCTGATGCCGTTGAGCTTGCAGGAGATCTCGATTCCGGGGACGAACCCGATCCCGAGCTCCTCCGCGGCGCGCCGGCCGTCGGCCCACCCGTCGGCCGTGTCGTGATCCGTGAGCGCGATCACGTCCAGGCCGGCCCGCTCGGCCTGGGCCAGCAGGACGTCCACCGGGTCGGTGCCGTCCGAGCGGTTCGAATGGGTGTGCAGGTCGATACGCACGAGCGGTGCCGGATCCCTTCCATAGACGTTCGACGGACAGCCGTCAGGCCTGATGCTATCCGTGCGGGCCCCCGGAGCCCGCCCGTTGCCCCTAGGGTGTGGTGGCATGGATGTGCACCGGGTCGACTGCGTCGGGGCACTCGTGTACGACGACCGGCGCCGGCTGCTCCTGGTCTGCAGGGCCAACGAGCCCGGCCGCGGCCGGTGGTCGCTGCCGGGCGGCCGGGTGGAGCCAGGTGAGGACGACCCGGGCGCGGTGGCACGTGAGGTCGCGGAGGAGACCGGTCTCACGGTCAGGGTCGGCCCGATGGTCGGCGAAGTCGAACGCGAGGGACCGAACGGCGTGCTCTACGTGATCCGTGACTACGAGGCCGAGGCGGTCGGCGGCGAGCTGCAGGCCGGTGACGACGCTACCGACGCGAAGTTCGTCGGCCGCGAGGAATTCGACAATCTGCCGACCGCGGCCCTGCTCGCCTCCACGCTCGCGCAGTGGAACGCTCTCCCGGGCTGACCGATGCGCGCGATCGAGGAGAACGCCGCGGAACTGCTGATGGCGATGGGCGCCGCCGGCGGCGGCACGCAACGCGACGACGGCACCGCCCGCTGGACGATCGGTGGCTCGCCGATCGACTACCACAACGCGGTGGTCGCGGGTGACGAGAGCGTCGTCGCCGAGTCGCTCCGGCTGATGCGCCGGTACGACGTACCAGGCAGCTGGCACGTCGGGCCGTCGATCCGGACGCCGGCACTCGGCAAGCGATTGCTGGCGGCGGGGTTCAGGCACGGCGGCAGCGAGCCCGGCATGGCGGCCGAACTGGCGGAACTGCGAGCGCCACGCGACGTTCCCGGATTCAGCCTCACCCGGGTGACGACCGACGACGAGCTCGCGATCTGGGAAGCGACGCTCGGCCGCGGCTTCGGCGAGGGCGAGAAGGAGGCGCGCTGGGTCGCGCAGGTGTACCGGCGGCTCGGGTACGGCGACCCGTGGCGGCACTACCTCGGACGGCTCGACGGTGAACCGGTTGCGACCGTTACCGTCTACCTGGCGGCCGGGGTGGCCGGCGTCTACTTCGTGATGACCGTGCCCGAGGCCCGCCGCCGGGGTATCGGCGCGGCGATCACGTACGGCGCGCTCCGCCAGGTCGACGGCGTCCAGTACGCCGTACTCGGCGCTTCCGAAGCCGGGAGGTCGGTCTACGCCGGACTCGGCTTCCGGCAGTACTGCACGATCGACCTCTACGAGTTCCAGCGGTGAATCACGGGTGAGCCGCGTTCCCAGCCGAGGATCGAGATCGTGGCGGTGTCGAGGACGAAGTGGCGCCCTCCGGTGACGTCGAGCTCCAGCCACCGGGCGGTCAGCGCGCGCAGCGCGTGCGAGTGACCGAAAACGAGCACGTCCCCGTCGACTGCGGCGATCCGGGTGTTGACCCGGTCGAGGCGGGCGGCGACCTGGGCCGGGGTTTCGCCGTTGGGTACCGGATGCGACCAGACCGTCCACCCAGGCACGGTCCTGCGGATCTCTGCGGTGGTGATGCCTTCGTAGTCGCCGTAGTCCCACTCGACCAGGTCGTCGTCGACCTCGGCGCCCGGGAAGCCCGCGAGTTCCGCCGTTCGGCGCGCCCGTTCCCGCGGTGACGTCAGCACCAGCTCGAAGGTCGCGTCCGCCAGGCGCGACTTGAGCGACGTCGCCACCTGTTCGCCTTCCGCCGTCAGCGTAAGGTCGGTGGCCGACGTGTGCCGGCCCGACCTGCTCCACTCGGTCTCGCCGTGCCGGATCAGGAAAAGCCGGTCCTGCCGTTCTGGTGTGGTCACGCCTCATCTTCGCAAAAACCGGCACCGCATCGTCCCGGATGACACCCGAACCCTTGACCGATCCACCCGGACAGGGCAGGGTCGAAAACTGTAAGCGCTTCCACTCCGACCTTCAGGAGGAAGCAGTGCCCTCCGGACCCACCGGCCGGCCGCCGACGATCTACGACGTCGCGGCCCGCGCGAAGCTGTCGATCGCGACGGTTTCGCGCGTCCTGCAAGGGACCGGGCCGGTGTCGGAGAAGGCGCGGACCCGGGTCGACCAGGCGGCACGCGAGCTCAACTACGTACCGCTGCGCGCCGCCCGAAGCCTGGCGGTACAACGGCATGAGGCGCACGGGCTCGTGCTGCCCGACCTGGCCGGCCCGTTCTACGGCGACCTGCTGATGGGGTACGAGCGCTGGGCCGGCGAGCACGGCCAGAGCGTGATCATCACGGTCACCCACGGCAACCCCGACCCGCGCCGGACGGTCCGCGACCTGGCCGGCCGGGTCGACGGAATCGTTGTCCACGGCAACGCCCTGGACCTGCCGACGATCCAGAGCCTGCGCAAGGCCGACGTGCCGATCGTGCTGATCGCCCGGCCGCCGGTCCCCGGCTGCGACTCGGTCCGCAGTGAGAGTGCCGCCAGTGCCGAGCGACTGACCACCCGGCTGCTCGACCACGGCCGCACCGGCCTGCTCTTCGTCGGCGACCCGGCCACGTCGTACGACGTCTCCGAGCGGTACGCCGGGTTCGCGAAGGCGCACGAGACCCGCGGCCTGCGGGTCCCCAAGCCGGAGCAGGTGCCGTTGACCGAGGAGGCGGGCGCGGCCGTCGCCGAAAGGGTGCTCAAGGCGACGAAACGTCCGGACGGCCTGGTCTGCGCGAACGACGAGCTCGCGCTCGCGGCGGTGGACACGCTGACCGCGAACGACGTCGACGTACCGGGACAGATCGTGGTGACCGGGTGGGACGACGTGATGGCGGCACGGTACGTGTCGCCGGGGCTGACGACCGTACGGCAGCCGATGACCGAGCTCGGCCGGCTGGCCGCGCAACGACTCCACGAGCGGGTGACCGGTGAACGGACCCGCGCGCGCAACGACGTACTGGCGACACAACTCGTGCTGCGGGACAGCTGCGGCACGGGACCCGCCTGACCGGGCGGCCGGGGTGCGCGACGAATGAGACAGCTGCAGCAGCAACCGAATGAGGAGACACAGATGATCACCCACAGCATCCGGCGCCGGCTGGTGATCGGCAGCGCTGCGATCACCGCCACCGCCCTCGCCCTGGCAGGGTGTGGCAGGTCGGAAGAGACCCCGAGCGGGGGTTCACAGGCGACCACCACGGTCAGCGAAGGGCCGGCCACCGGCAACCTGACCGTCTGGGCGATGGGCACCGAGGGAGAGAACCTGCCGAAGCTGATGCAGCAGTTCCAGCAGGCCAACCCCGGCGTGAAGGTGTCCGTCACCCCGATCCCGTGGGACTCGGCCCACAACAAGTTCACCACCGCGATCACCGCGCAGACACTGCCGGACGCGGCCATGGTCGGCACCACCTGGATGGGCGAGTTCGCCGACCTCGGCGCGCTCGACCCGACACCGCAGGGCTTCGACAACGAGAGCTTCTACCCCGGAGCGCTGGACACCACCAAGGTCGGCGGGACGCAATACGGCGTTCCCTGGTACGTCGAGACGCGGTTGGTGTACTACCGCAAGGACCTGGCCACGAAGGCCGGGATCACCGAGCCGCCGACCGACTGGGACGGCCTGAAGGCGATGGCCAAGGCGATGAAGGAGAAGGCCGGCGCGAAGTACGGCATCAATCTGCAGCCGGGCGGCAGCGGGTCCTGGCAGACGGTGATGCCGTTCGCCTGGTCCGCCGGCGCGAACCTGACCAACGAGGACCAGAAGGAGTTCACCTTCGACACGCCGGAGATGGTGGAGGGGCTGAGGTACTACCAGAGCTTCTTCACCGAGAAGCTGGCCGGCACCGACCTGCCGCCGAACCAGACCGAGGCGCAGTTCGTCAACGGCCAGGTGCCGATGTTCATCTCCGGGCCGTGGATGGCCGGGTCCGTGGCCAAGCTCGGCGGGGACGCGATCAAGCCGAACATCGGGGTCTTCGAGATCCCGAAGAACAAGACCTCGACGTCGTTCGTCGGCGGCTCCAACTTCGTGGTGTTCAAGACCTCGAAGAACAAGGACAGCGCGTGGAAGCTGGTCAAGTTCCTGTCCGACCCGAAGACGCAGGCTGCCTGGTTCAAGATGTCGTCCGACCTGCCCGCGGTGAAGAGCACGTGGGAGGACCCGAGCATCGCGTCCGACCCGCTGCTGCCGGTGTTCGGCAAGCAACTGGAGTCGGCCAAGGCGCCGCCGGCGGTCGTGAACTGGGAGCAGGTCGCGAACGCCTTCGACACCGAGATCGAGAAGATGGCGAAGGCCGGTCAGTCCGCCGAGGACACCGCCAAGGCCACCCAGACCCAGGCGACGTCGATCGGCACCGGTAGCTGATCGACGATGAGTCAGCAGACAGCCCCCGCCGGGGCGCGGCGCGTCCCGGCGGGAGGTTCCCCGCCGGTGACGGACACGGGCCGGCCGCGGCGCCCGCGGCTGGACCAGCAGACGGCGACCGCGTGGATCTTGGTGTTGCCGTTCGCGGTGTTGTTCCTGGCGTTCACGGCCGGGCCGGTGCTCGGGTCGCTGGGGATGAGTTTCACCGACATGCGGCAGCGGGACCTGCGGACGCCGTTCGCGGTGAACGGTGTGGGGTTCGAGAACTACCTGAAGGCGTTCCAGGACGAGACGTTCCGGAAGGCCGCGTTCAACACGGCGTACTTCGTCGTCCTCGGCGTACCGCTCACCCTGGTCACCGCCCTGGCCGCGGCCGTCCTGCTGGACCGCGGAGTGAAGCGGTTCCAGAGCCTGTTCAAGGTCGGCTACTACCTGCCGGTGGTGACCTCGATCGTCGCGATCGCGGTGATCTGGCGGTTCGTGCTGGCACCGGACTCCGGGCTGGTGAACACCGTGCTCGGCTGGGTCGGCATCGAGGGCCCGAACTGGCTGGCATCCGAGACCTGGGCGATGCCGTCGCTGATCGCGATGGCCGTCTGGCGGAACTTCGGGTCCGCGATGATCATCTTCCTGGCCGGGCTGCAGGGCATCCCGCAGACCGTCGAGGAGGCCGGCCAGATCGACGGTGCGGGCTCCTGGCAACGGTTCCGGTACCTGATCCTGCCGTTGCTGCGGCCGACCGTGCTGTTCACCAGCGTGACCACCGGCATCGGCTACCTGCAGTTCTTCGAGGAACCGTTCGTGATGACCCAGGGCGGCCCGCTGAACAGCACGATCTCGGTGTCGATGTACACGTACAACCAGTTCGGCTTCGGCAACTACGGCCTGGCCACGTCGATGGCGTACATCCTGTTCGTCGTCATCGCGGTGATCACGTTCATCCAGTTCCGGCTGCTGAGGGAGAAGTGATGCGCCGCACCTGGTGGATCTACCTGATCGGAGTGCTCGGCCTGGTCGCGGTCGCGGCGCCGTTCGCCTGGATGGTGCTGGGCAGCTTCAAGACCCAGGGCGAACTGCTCCGGGTCCCGCCGACCTGGTGGCCGGAGCAGCCGACCGGACAGAACTACGCGGACCTGTTCAGCAAGGCGAACTTCCCGCGCTACTTCCTCAACTCGACGCTGGTCGCGCTCGCGGTGACGGCCGGGAACCTGACGTTCTGCTCGATGATCGGCTACGCGCTGGCCAAGTTGCGGTTCAAGGGCCGCAACGCGCTGTTCGTGCTGGTGATGGCCACGCTGATGATCCCCGGCATGGTCACCTTCGTGCCGCTGTTCGTCCTCGTCACCAACGCCGGGATGGCGAACAGCTACCCCGGCCTGATCCTGCCGTTCCTGGTCTCGCCCTTCGGCGTGTTCCTGATGCGGCAGTTCTTCTCCGGCCTGCCGGACGACCTGATGGACGCCGGCCGGGTGGACGGCAGTAGTGAGCTGGGCATCTTCGCCCGGATCATGCTGCCGCTGACCAGGCCCGCCCTGGCCACGCTCGGCATCCTCACCTTCCTCGGCTCCTGGAACAACTTCCTCTGGCCGCTGGTGATCGCCCAGACCGAGAACATGTACACCCTGCCCGTCGCCCTGGCGCTGTACTCGAAAGGCCAGAACGCGCAGAACTTCGGCCTGCTGATGGCCGGCGCGGTCGTGGTCGTCGTACCGGTGCTGGTGATGTTCCTGGTCTTCCAGCGGCACGTCACCAAGGGCATCGCGATCACGGGCATCAAATAACCCCCTTCTCTGGAGACAAGATGACCGCCAACATCAGTCGCCGCACACTGCTCGCCACCGCCGGTTCCGTCGCCCTCGTCGGTGGGACGTCGGCCAGTACGTCGTACGCCGGGCGCCCAAACCCCGCCGCGATGCTCAAGGGCCACTGGAAACCCACCCGGGCGGACCGGGCGCTCGTCGGCCGCTGGGCACGGGACACCTGGCGCAGCCTGGTCGCGATGACCGACGAGAAGACCGGGCTGCCCGCCGACAACATCGGCGCCTCGGTCACGGATCCGGTCCGCAGCCGCTACACCTCCCCCACGAACATCGGCGGCTACCTGTGGAGCACGGTCGTCGCCCGGCACCTCGGCATCATCTCGCCGCAGGAGTCGTACCGCCGGATCACCCAGACCCTGACCACGATGACCAGGGTCGACCACCACGAGCCCAGCGGCATGTATTTCAACTGGTACGACGAGTCGACCGGTGAGGTGCTGTACACCGACCCGGACGGCACCAAACCGATCACGCCGTTCGTGTCGAGTGTCGACAACGGCTGGTTCGCGGCCGCGCTGATGGTCGTCCGGAACGCCGAGCCGCGCGCCCGGGCGCTCGCGGACGCCCTGCTGGGCAAGATGAACTTCGCCTTCTACTACAACCCGGCGGCCCGGCCGGGCGGGCTGATGCGCGGCGGCTTCTTCGAGACCTCCCCGCCGGACGAGGAGACCGACCAGGGCAACCACGCCGGCGTCGGCCCGGACGTGTACTACCGCAAGTTCCACTACGACACCTGCAACACCGAGGCCCGGATCGCGCCGTACATCGGGTTCGCGCTCGGGCAGGTCCCGCAGACGCAGTACTTCGCCACCTACCGGACCTTCCCGGACTCGTGCGACTGGTCCTGGGTCGAGCAGCGGCCGAAGGGTGTCCACCGGACGTACCTCGGCCTGGACGTCTTCGAGGGCACGTACTCGTACCGCGGGATGCGGCTGGTGCCGTCGTGGGGCGGCGACATGTTCGAGTCGCTGATGCCCGACCTGTTCGTCCCGGAGTCACGGTGGGCGCCGCGCAGCTGGGGGATCAATCACCCGCTGACCGTCCGTGCGCACATCGAGCACGGCCTGGACGACGCGAAGTACGGCTACTGGGGCTTCTCCCCCGCGTCGAACCCCCGGGGCGGGTACTCCGTGTACGGCGTCGACGCGATCGGGATGGACCCCGGCGGCTACCCGTCCGATCTGGAGGCGACCAACTACGACGCCGGTTTCGAGGGCTGCCGGGAGGGCACGAACCCGGAGCCGGCCTTCGGCGACGGCGTGGTCACTCCCCACGCGGCCTTCCTGGCCATGCAGTACGCGCCGCGGCAGGCGATCGACAACCTGGCCAGGATCGAGCGGAACCTGCAGGCGTACGCTGGCGGCGGCTTCTACGACTCGGTCGCGGTCCGGTCCGGCCTGATCGCCAAGCGGTACCTGTCGCTCGACCAGGCGATGGTGATGGGTGCCATCGGCAACGTCTTCGCGAACGACGTGATCCGGCGGAACTTCGTCAGCCGCCAGGTCGAGCACCGGATCCGGCCGCTGATCGCGATGGAGCAGTTCGAGTCGGGCCTCGAGTAACGGGAGAGCGAATTTCATGCAGCATGACGCCGAAACCGACCGGGCTAGAACCGATTGGGAGGGCAGGATCGCGGTCCGCAGCGACGAGGAACGGGAGTTCGTCTTCCCGGACCTCGCCCCGCCCAAGGAGGTCACCGCTGTCGGTGGCGCCGGTCAGGTCACCATCGACTGGTCCCCGGTGGACGGCGCGGTCGGCTACCTGGTCCTGCGCGGGACAGGTGACCACGGTCCGCTCGAGTCCGTCGACCACCACAGCGGCGACGTCCTCTCGGTCCCGGCACCGCCATACGTCGACACCACGTGCACCCCGGGGACGCCGTACCGGTACGCCGTCGCGAGCGTTCCCGAGGTGACCGTGGCCGGCCGGCCGAGTGCGGTCGTCGGCGCGGTCCCGCTGGTTGCCGACGGCACGGTCCCGGTGGTGTCGGTGACCGTCGACGCGGTTGCCGAAGGCATCGAGCTGGCCAAGCCGTGGGTGCCGATGGTCGGTAGCGAGCGGCTGAGTCAACTGCTCTGTACGGACCGCAGCGGTGGTCACGAGATCGGCGCCGAGCTCGAACAGGCGCTGCGCCGGATGCACGACGAGATCGGGGTCCGGACCGTCCGGGCGCACGCGATCTTCCACGACGACACCCGGGTCTACACCGAGGTCGACGGCGAGCCGTCGTACGACTTCACCGTCGTGGACGCGATCTACGACAAGGTGCTGGCGATCGGGCTGCGGCCGGTGGTCGAGCTCGGGTTCATGCCGCGCGACCTGGCCAGTGACCCGTCCAGGACAGTGTTCGCCTACGGCGCGATCATCTCGCCGCCGACGTCGTACGAGCGCTGGCACGACCTGGTCCGCGCTCTGGTGCGGCACCTGGTCGAGCGGTACGGGCTCGACGAGGTGCTCACCTGGGACTTCGAGGTCTGGAACGAGGCCAACCTGGAGGTCTTCTGGTCCGGCACCAAGGCCGAATGGCTCCATCTGTACGACGCCACCGCGGCGGCGGTGAAGGCGGTGGACGCCCGGCTCGCGATCGGCGGGCCTTCGTCGGCCGCGGCCGGGTGGGTCGACGACCTGCTGGCGCACGCGGCCGCGCACGGCACCCCGGTGGACTTCGTGTCCACGCACACCTACGGGAGTCCGCCGCTCGACGTCCGGGCCTCGATGGAGCGGCACGGGTTCGGGGACGCGCGGATCCTGTGGACCGAGTGGGGGGTGACGCCGACGCACTTCAACCCGATCAACGACTCGGTGTTCGCCGGGGTGTTCCTGCTGCGCGGGATGCGGTCCGCGGCCGGGCGGGTGGACGCGCTGGCCTACTGGGTCGCGTCGGACCACTTCGAGGAGCTCGGCCGCCCGCCGCGGTTGCTGCACGGCGGCTTCGGCCTGCAGACCGTCGGTGGACTGGCGAAACCGCGGTACCACGCGATGAGCCTGCTGAGCCGACTCGGTCCGGTCGAGCTGCCGGTGACACTGACCGGTGACGGCGGCGGGAGCCTGGTGGAGGCGTGGGCGTCCCGTGACGACGAGCGGGTCGCCGTACTGCTGTGGAATCTCACCCTCGACCAGACGAAGGCGGACGGCGCCCCCGAGCTGTCCAGGACGGTCCACGTCGAGCTGCCCGGCGTGGATCCGTCCTGGCAGGCGACGGCGACCACGCTGGGCATCGGGGCCGGCGACGTGGCGACCGCGGCCGCCGAGCTCGGGCTCGGCGACTGGCCGACCGACGAACAGCTCTCCGAACTGGCCGAACGCAGCCGGCTCGTCAGTACTCCGCTGGAGTGGAACGGCTCAGCACTCGAGCTGACGTTGCCGATGCCTTCCGCCGTCCTGGTGGAGCTGGCGCCACGTCGTCGAGATTGACCGCTTCCTGGATCCAGCGTTCGACGCCAGCGATGTGCACCGTCGCCCAGGCCCTGGCCACCTCCGGCTCGCGCCCCTCGATCGCGTCGAGGATCGCCCGGTGCTCGGCCAGCGTCCGGGCGACGGCGTCGTTCTGGGTCATGCCGCGCCAGATCCGGGCCCGGTAGGTGGGCTGGCGCAGGCTGTCGATGATCGAGGCGAGCGCACGGTTGCCGCTGCCGACCGCGAGCAGCCGGTGGAACTCCACGTCGCTCGCGAGCAGGTCCTCCACCGACGGCTCCGGACCTAGCTCGTCGAGCAGTTTGCGCAGTGCGGCGATGTCCTCGTCGGCCATCCGCAGGGCGGCCCGCGCGGCCGCGGCCGGCTCGAGGATCCGCCGTACCTCGAAGAACTCCAGCACCGAGGCGTCCTGGTGCAGGTCGAGGACGAAGCCCATCGTCTCCATCAGCAGGGCCGGGTCGAGGCTCGTCACGAAGGTACCGTCGCCCTGACGGACCTCGAGCACCCGGATCAGCGCGAGTGCCTTGACCGCCTCCCGCAGTGAGCTCCGGGACAGGCCCAGCCGCGCGGCCAGGTCCGGCTCGCGCGGCAGCCGGTCGCCGGGCCGCAGCTCGCCGGTCACGATCATCTGCTTGATCCGGTCGATCGCCTCGTCGGTGACCCGCACGCACACCTCCTGTCCCGGCCGCTGGAAACATCCGATGTCCTGTCCAGACACATCGGATGTCTGAGTGCGATTTCTCGCTCGAACCGCACTTTGTTCCCTGAAATAAGGCCACGAGCTGTTGACTCATGTCAAGAGGACGGCATATAGATCGGATGAATCACTAGCAATTTCAAGGTTTCCCTGGAGGTCAGGATGTACCGAACACCAGCGCGGGCCCGCCGCTGGGCGATCGCCACCCTGTCGGCCCTCGCCCTCACCGCTGTGGCCGCGTGCGGGGGCAACGACGGCAGCGGGAGTGGCGACGGCTCCGGATCTGCCGACAAGGCCGACCTCACGTGGTCGTTCTGGGTCGGCGGCACCGAGGACCAGGCGGCCTGGCAGAAGGTCGCCGACCAGGCCACCACCGACAACCCCGGCATCACCGTCAAGCTCCAGGGCACCGACTGGAACAACTACTGGGCCAAGATCGGCACCCTGCTGGCCAGCGGCAAGGCCCCGTGCATCATCGGCATGCAGAGCCTGCGGCTGGCGTCGTACGCGAACGCCATGCTCCCCCTGGACGAGCTGATGCAGAAGTACGGGCTGAAGACCGAGGAGTTCGACAAGCCGATCATGGAGGGGCTGAAGGCCGACGGGAAGCAGATCGCGATCCCGTACGACTCCGGCCCGATGGTGATCTTCTACAACAAAGACCTGTTCGAGGCCGCCGGCGTGGCCGAGCCGAAGCCGGGCTGGACGATGGACGAGTTCAAGGCGGCGGCGAAGAAGCTGACGGGCGCCGGCCGCACCGGTCTGGTGACGACTCCCGGCGACCTCGGCGTGGCGGCCTGGGTCCGGACGCAGACCGGCGCGGAGCCGCTCGCCGACGGCAAGCTCGCGCTCACCGACCAGAAGTTCGTCGAGGGCTTCGAGGGGTACGCCGACTTCGTCCGCACCGACAAGTTCGCCCCGCAGGTGCCGTCCGGCAGCACCGACTTCGAGACCACCCAGTTCGTCTCCGGCAAGTCGGCGATGCAGCTGAACGGGCCGTGGTCGCTGATCGACACCAAGGGCAAGGCCAAGTTCCAGGTCGGCGTCGCGCCGATCCCGGCCGGGCCGGACGGATCCAAGACCTACACCGCCGGCTCCGGGTTCGGCATCTCCCGGTCCTGTAAGTCACCGGACGCGGCCTTCAAGGCGATCATGTCGATGACCGGTGAGAAGCCGCTGACCACGCTGGCCGCCGCCGGCCGGGCGTACCCGGCCCGCACGGCCGCCCACGACGCGTGGTTCGCCGCGGCCAAGATCGACGGCGCCAAGGAGACGCTGGACTACGCGTCGGAGAACTCCATCCCGCTGGTGACCTCGAAGAACTGGGTCCAGGTGGCCGACCTGCTCAACCGCTTCGGCACCCAGGCGCTGAACGGCGAGATCCCGCCGGACCAGGCCCTGAAGACCATCCAGGACCAGGCGGGCGCAGGGTCGTAATGGTCAGCCTGAACACCCCCACCGCCGCTCCGCCGGGCGCGCCTGCGGGTGCCGCTCCGGCGGGGCGCCGGCCGGCGCTGCGGCGGGACGGCCGGTACGCCGGGCTGTTCCTGGCCCCGAGCCTGGCCGGACTGGCCCTGTTCACGCTGTTCCCGACGGTGATGGCGCTCGGGATCAGCCTGTTCGACTGGCCGGTGTTCGGCGAGCGCACGTTCCTCGGCATCGACAACTACACCCACCTGCTGAACGATCCGGTGTTCCGCCGGGTGGTGCTGAACACCGCGCTGTTCGTGGTGCTCTACGTGCCGCTGAACGTGGTCGTCTCGCTCGGCCTCGCGGTCTGGCTGGGCCCGAAGATCAGGGGCCGGCAGGCGTTCCGGGTGCTGTTCTTCATCCCGGTGATGACCCCGATGGTCGCGAACGTGATGGTCTGGCGGCTGCTGTTCCAGCCGGGCGGCCTGATCGACACCGGCATGCAGAGCTGGTTCGGCGTCGACGCCCCGAACTTCCTCGGCTCGTCGAGCTGGGCGATGCCGGCGATCGTGGCGATGTCGATCTGGCAGGGCTTCGGCTACAACTTCCTGGTCTTCTCCGCCGCCCTCGACCAGGTGCCGCAGTCGCAGCTGGAGTCGGCGCAGATCGACGGCGCCGGACCGCTGCAACGGTTCCGGTACGTCACCTGGCCGATGATCACGCCGTCGATCTTCTTCGCCACCACGATGACGCTGATCACCTCGTTCCAGGTGTTCGCACAGCCGTTCATCCTGACCCAGGGCGGACCGGGCGTGTCCACCCAGACCATCGTCATGTACGTCTACAACCAGGGGTGGCAGTTCCTCACCATGGGACTGGCGTCCGCGGCCGGCTGGGTGCTGTTCGTGATCATCATGGGGATCACCGCGATCCAGTTCGTCGGCCAGAAGCGGTGGGTGCACTATGACGTATAGAGGGACGCCTGATACCAACGCCGTCGGCCGCAGGGTCCGCAGCGGCGTCTCGCACGTCCTGCTGATCGCGGTCGCGCTGCTGTTCCTCGGTCCGCTGGTGTACGCCGTCTCGACGTCGCTGAAACCGGCCGACGAGGTGTTCACGCCGACCCCGGAGCTGTTCGGTTCCGAGATCCGCTGGCAGAACTACGCCGACGCGTTCACGTTCGCGCCGTTCGGCCGGTACTTCGTGAACAGCCTGTTCGTCGCGGTCGTCGGCACCCTGGTCGTGGTGGTCGCGTCGAGCATGTCGGCGTACGCCTTCGCCCGGCTGAAGTTCAGGGGCCGGGAGCAACTGTTCGTGCTGTTCCTGGGCACGCTGATGGTCCCGCAGGAAGTGCTGATCGTGCCGATGTACTGGCTGATGCAGTCGCTCGGGTGGGTGGACAGCTACTGGGCGCTGATCCTGCCCTGGGCGTTCACCGCGTTCGGCACCTTCCTGCTCCGGCAGTTCTTCCTGACCGTCCCGGCCGAGCTGGAGGAGGCCGCCCGGGTGGACGGCTGCGGGCCGATCCGTTCGTTCCTGCGGATCATGCTGCCGCTGGCCCGGCCGGCGATCGCGGTGCTGACCGTGTTCACCTTCATCAGCTTCTGGGGCAGCTTCCTCTGGCCGCTGATCATCGTCAACAGCGTCGCGGACAAGGGCACCGTGCCACTCGGCCTGGCCCAGTTCATCGGCCAGCAGGGCACCCAGTGGAACCTGATGATGGCGGCGTCCGTGCTCGCGATGCTGCCGACCGTCCTGCTCGTCGTCCTGTTGCAGAAACACCTCGTCCGCGGCCTGCTCGTCACCGGCCTGGGCGGCCGCTAACCCTGAAGGAGAGTTGAGATGACCGACGCGCCTCCCGCGCATTCCGTCGAGAAGTTCCGCGACTGGCGGTTCGGCCTGTTCGTCCACTGGGGCCTCTACGCCCTGCCGGCCCGGCACGAGTGGGTGAAGAACTACGAGCGGCTGACCGACGAGGACTACCAGCCGTACTTCGACCACTTCGAGCCCGACCTCTACGACCCCCGGAAGTGGGCCGCCGCCGCCCGCGAGGCCGGCATGAAGTACGCCGTACTGACGACGAAGCACCACGAGGGCTTCTGCCTGTGGGACTCCGCGGTCTCCGACTACACGGTGGCGAAGACCGCCTGGGGCAAGGACCTGGTCGGGCCGTTCGTGGAGGCCTGCCGGGCCGAAGGGCTCGGCGTCGGCTTCTACCACTCGCTGATCGACTGGCACCACCCGGAGTTCCCGATCGACCTCGTCCATCCGCAGCGCGACGACGAGGAGGCGATCGCGAAGGCGGCCGGCCGCGACATCCAGGTGTACGCCGACTACCTGCACGCGCAGACGCGCGAACTGCTGACGAACTACGGCCCGGTCGACATCATGTGGTTCGACTTCTCCTACCCCGGCCGGACGTACCCAGACGGCCGGGACGGGCACGGCAAGGGCAAGGACGACTGGCGGTCCGAGGAACTCATGGCGATGGTCCGGGAACTGCAACCGGACATCCTGATCAACGACCGGCTGGACATCCCGGGCGACTTCGTCACGCCGGAGCAGTACCAGCCGGACGGGCCGATGACGCGTGACGGGCAGCCGGTGCTGTGGGAGGCCTGCCAGACGCTCAACGGCAGCTGGGGTTACGACCGGGACAACCTGGACTGGAAGTCCCCGGAGCTGCTGGTGAAGATGCTGGTCGACTCGGTCTCCAAGGACGGCAACCTGCTGCTCAACGTGGGCCCGACCGGGCGGGGCGAGTTCGACCCGCGGGCGCTGGCCACGCTGAGGTCGATCGGCGAGTGGATGCGGCTGCACGAGCGGTCGATCCGCGGCGCCCGGCCGAGCGAGCACACCCCGCCGGCCGACTGCCGGTACACGCAGAAGGCTGACCGGCTCTACCTGCACCTGTTGTCCTGGCCGATGGGCCACGTCCATCTGCCCGGCCTGGGTGGGAAGGTCAAGTACGCGCAGTTGCTGAACGACGCGTCCGAGATCAAGCGGATCGTCAACGACCCGCACCAGCAGGCCCAGAACACCACGATGAGCGGCGTCTCGCCGGACGTCCTGACGCTGAAGCTCCCGATCCAGCGTCCGGACGTCCTGGTGCCGGTGATCGAGCTGTTCCTCTGACCGTTCGTCCCAGCTGGTTGGCTGACCCACGAGACTGTGGGTTGGCCAGCCAGAATCCGGTTGGCCAACCCGGCAAGCGGTGAGTCAGCCAACCAGACGGGGCGGCAGGCTGGCTAGGCGCGGTCGACGGGGGTGGGGCGCGCGGGTTGCTCCCCGCCCCGCGCCTCCAGGTAGCTGTTCTTCGGGACCATCACCTTGCGGCGGAACAGGCAGACAACGGTGCCGTCCTGCTTGTAGCCCTTGGTCTCCACGTAGACGACGCCGCGGTCGTCCTTGGACTTCGACTCCCACTTGTCCAGCACCACGGTCTCGCCGTACACGGTGTCGCCGTGGAAGGTGGGCGCGACGTGCCGCAGGGACTCGATCTCCAGGTTGGCGATCGCCTTGCCGCTCACGTCCGGGACCGACATCCCGAGCAGGATCGAGTAGATGTAATTGCCCACTACAACGTTCCTGCCGAACTGCGTGGTCTCGCCGGCGTAGTTCGCGTCCAGGTGCAGCGGGTGGTGGTTCATGGTCAGCAGGCAGAACAGGTGGTCGTCGTACTCGGTCACCGTCTTGCCCGGCCAGTGCTTGTAGACCGCACCGATCTCGAACTCCTCGTAGCTGCGCCCGAACTGCATCTCTCGGCTCCTATCCGGTATCCCCGGGGCCCATGCTGCCGAAAGACGACGTGACTGGGCAGTAGCCCGGCGCGTGGCCTAGCTCTCAATCCGGCGAGACCTTGGTCACCCGGCCCCGGACGCTCAGTCGTGCGGCTGCTGCAGGGGTGTCTGCTGCTGCAGCGGCTGCTCGGCCACCCGCGGGCTGACCTCGCCCTTGAGGGCGAGCTTGGCCAGGTGGTTGCGCGCCTCCTCGGCGAGCTTGAAGTCGCACAGTACGTCGTACGTCGTGGCGACCACCGCGGTGCGGGAGGTGAAGTCACGCCGGCCGGCCGACTGGGCGTAGCCGAGGCCGCCGAACACCAGACCGAAGAAGGCACCGAGCACGACACCGGTCAGCAGGGCTGCCAGCCAGTTGCCGTTGGTGAACAGGCCCAGCAGCAGCCCGACGAACAGGCCGAACCAGGCACCGCTGGCCAGGCCCGCGGTCAGCGCGCGGCCCCAGGTGAGCCGGCCGGTGATCTTCTCCACCTGGCGGAGGTTGTTGCCGACGATGGTCGTGTGCTCGACCGGGAACTTCTCGTCCGAGAGGTAGTCGACAGCTCGCTGCGCCTCCCGGTAGGTGTCATAGGTCCCGATCGTCAGGCCGGTCGGCCGGGGGTCCATCGAGGGCATGCCCTGCGTGGTCATCGTCGTTCCTCTCCACGTGCTTCCACCCCCATCATTGCCGACGCCTGGTTACGGCGCCTTGATAGCCTCGCCGGTGATGACCGGGCGACGGTGGGACCTGGGCGCGACACGCCGGATGGGCCGCGTCTTCGCCCGGCGTTCCCCGGGCGCTCCGGAGCCGGTCGACCTGGTCGCCAGCGGCGAGCTGGACGGCGCTCTGGTCGACTGGGCCTTCTACCGCGACGGCCGCCGCGACACCCGGACCAGCTCCTATACCGAGGCGCTCTCGCGGGCCCGGCGGGGTCAGGGGTTCGTCTGGATCGGACTGTTCCAGCCGGACGGGCGGCAACTGGCTGTCGTCGGCGAGGAGTTCGGGCTGCACCCGCTGGCCCTCGAGGACGCCGCCGAGGCGCACCAGCGCCCCAAGCTCGAGCAGTACGACGACACACTGTTCGCAGTCCTCAAAACGGTCACCTACGTGCGGCACGGGGATCTCACGGCCACGTCCGAGGTGGTGGCGTCCGGTGAGGTGATGGTGTTCTGCGGACCGGGATTCGTCGTCACCGTGCGCCACGGCGAGCACAGTGAGCTGACCGGTCTGCGGCAGCGGATGGAGCAGCACCCGGAGCAGTTGGCCGCCGGTCCGGGCGCCGTACTGCACGCGATCGCCGACCATGTGGTCGACCGGTACCTGGAGGTCGCGGGCGCCGTCCAGGCCGACATCGACCTGATCGAGAGCGAGATGTTCACCCCGCGGGGCTGGCGGAACATCGACCGGGTCTACCAGCTCAAGCGCGAGGTGCTGGAGCTCAAGCGGGCGGTGGCGCCGCTCACCGGGCCGATGCGAGCGCTGTCGACGCTGCGGCACCCGCTGATCAGCGACGAGACCAGGAACTACTTCCGCGACGTGGACGACCACCTGCTGCGGGTCAAGGAGCAGGTGATCTCGTTCGACGAGCTGCTCAGCTCGATCCTGCAGGCCGGGCTCGCCCAGGTGCAGGTCGCGGAGAACGAGGACATGCGCCGGATCGCGGCCTACGTCGCGATCCTGGCGGTGCCGACGATGGTCGCCGGGATCTACGGGATGAACTTCGACTACATGCCGGAGCTGCGGCTGAAGTACTCGTACTTCGTCGTCCTCGCGCTGATGGCCACCGCGTGCACCGTCCTCTACCGGCTGTTCAAGCGCAATCACTGGCTCTGATCGCCGCGCTGGCAACCTTCTGCCACGGCAGCGACTACTGAGCTTTTGGAATGTTCGAACGGTTGTGCCGCGATCGCGGCCCTTGGTTGAATGCGCCCATCGCTTTCGGTCAGCGAGCCGCCACGATCTGCGACCGGCATCGGGGGCTGCCGCGAGGTGGTCGGCATCACCAGGGAGGACCCGCCGTGCTCCGGATTCACTTCACGCCGAGGGACCTCGCACGCGTCACCGTCGCCGCCACCCCCGCCCCGCTGTGGGAGGTGCTGCTCAGCCTGCACATGCTGCAGCACTCCGACGGCCGGCTGGTCTTCGAGGACTGGCGCCGGCACGTCCGGGCGACGGTCGCGCCGGACCAGACGCGCCTACTGCTGGAGCTGACGCCGCCCAAGGGCTACTCGCCCGACTTCCTCACCCCGGCCGAGGCCGCGCCGGACTTCGAAACCACGCTGGAGATGATGCTGTCGACCCCGCGCCGGCAGATCCGCGACCAGCTCGCGCTGCTCAGCAGGTACCGGCCGGTGTCGCCGTGGACGCGGGAGCTGGCGAAGGGCGAGCGGACCTCGCTGCACAAGCTGGGCCGGGCCGTCCGGACCTACCACGACGCCGCGATCGCGCCGTACTGGAAGTCGATCGGGACGCACGTGTCGGCCGACCAGTCGCACCGCAGCGAGGCACTATCGCGGTACGGCGTCGACCGGCTGCTGTCGACGCTGCACCCGCGGGTGCAGTGGGTGGCGCCGGTGCTGCAGGTGCTGGACATGCACGACCGCGACCTCTACCTGGACGGCCGGGGCATCCAGCTGCAGCCGTCGGCGTTCTGCTGGCAGGTCCCGACCAAGCTGCGTGACCCGGAGCTGAAGCCGATCCTGGTCTACCCGATCCACCACGCGCCCGGCATCCTGCGGCAGCAGACCGCGGACGCGGTCCCGTCGAGCGACCCGCTGGGCTCACTGCTCGGCTCCACCCGTGCGGCGGCGCTGGAGGCAGCGGTCGCGGGATGTACGACGACCGAGCTCGCCAAGCACTGCAAGATCTCGCCGGCCGCGGCCAGCCACCAGGCGACGGTACTGCGGGAGGCCGGGCTGATCACCACCCGCCGGGCCGGTGCGTCGGTCCGCCACGAGATCACCCAGCTCGGCATCTGGCTGCTGTCCGGCCACGGCTCCGGCCAGGGATCCAGCACGATCCGCCACCCGCAGTCCCGCGCCACCGCCTAGACCCTGCCCCGCCGCGTGCCTGGGCCGACCGGCACCGCCCCGCCTGTCGACCCAGCACGCCGGCCGGTTCGTCGACGGGATCAGAGCTTGTAGTCCTCCAGGAGCCGTCGGCCGATGATCATCCGCTGGATGTCCGCGGTCCCCTCGCCGATCAGCAGCATCGGCGCCTCCCGGTAGAGCCGCTCGATCTCGTACTCCTTGGAGTACCCGTATCCGCCGTGGATCCGGAACGAGTCCTCGACGACCTGGGCGCAGTACTCGCTGGCCAGGTACTTCGCCACCCCGGCCTCGAAGTCGTTGCGGGAGCCGGCGTCCTTCTTCCGGGCCGCCTTCACCATCAGCTCGTGCGCAGCCTCGACCTTGACCGCCATGTCGGCCAGCCGGAACAGCACCGCCTGGTGTTCGGCGATCTTCTTGCCGAACGTCTCCCGCTGCTGCGCGTACGCGATCCCCAGCTCGAACGCCCGCCGGGCCACCCCGCAGCCGCGGGCGGCCACGTTCACCCGGCCGACCTCGACGCCGTCCATCATCTGGTAGAAACCCTTGCCCGGTACGCCGCCGAGGATCTGGCCGGCGTCGATCCGGTAGCCGTCGAAGATCAGCTCGGTGGTGTCGACGCCCTTGTAGCCCATCTTCTCGATCTTGCCCGGCACGGTCAGGCCCTTGTCGACCTCGCCGAACCCGGGCTCCTTCTCGACCAGGAAGGTGGTCATGTTCTTGTAGACCGAGTCCGCACCCTCGTCGGTCTTCACCAGTACGGCGACCAGGTTCGCCGAGCCGCCGTTGGTCAGCCACATCTTCTGGCCGTTGACCGTGTACGCGTCGCCGTCGCGGACCGCCTTGGTCTTGATCGCGGACACGTCCGACCCGCAGCCCGGCTCGGACATCGAGAACGCACCGCGCACCTCGCCGGTCGCCATCCGCGGCAGGTACTTCTGCTTCTGCTCGTCGGTCCCGTGCTGCAGCACCATGTAGGCGACGATGAAGTGCGTGTTGACGATGCCGGACACGCTCATCCAGCCGCGGGCGATCTCCTCGACGCAGAGCGCGTAGGTGAGCAGCGACTCACCGAGGCCGCCGTACTCCTCGGGGATCATCAGGCCGAAGAGGCCGAGCTCCTTCAGGCCCTCGACGATCTCCGTGGGGTACTCGTCGCGGTGCTCGAGCTCGGTCGCGACCGGGAGGATCTCCGACTCGACGAACGCGCGGACCGTCTTCAGGATCTCCTCCTGGATGTCGGTCAGCCCGTCGGTCTGCTGCAACCTGCTCATGTCGGCTCCCTTGCGGTCGATCGCCTTACCCGCGAGTATCGCGGTTCTCAGCATCCCGGCACGAGGGTGACACCCGCTGTGACACCGGCCACCCGACGGAGGTCGTGTGGCTCACTCCCCCGAGTCGCGGTCGCCGTCCCCGTCCCCGTCGCCGTCCCCGTCGCCGTCCCCGTGGTCGCCGCCGGGCTGGGGAAGGACCTGGCCGACCGCGGCGAACATCGCCGAGATCTGCGGGGTGGACTGCCAGCGGCGGTTCCGCTGCGCCTCCGCCAGCCGCTTCCGCGCGTCGTAGAAGTTCTTCGCCGCCGACTCGAGGTTGCCGTGGTCCAGCGCCACCGCCGCCTGGTCGAGGTCCCGGGCGGCCTCGCGCGGCGCCTTGCTCCGGCTGTCCTGCTCGGTCTGCCGAACCTGTGCCGCCAGCGTCCGGAGCGTCTGCACCAGCGCCGCCCGCGGGTTCTGCTGCTTGGTCTCCGTCGGCGCCGGCTTCGGGCTCGGCTTCTTCGACGGAGTCCTGGACGGCGTCGGCTCGGGCGTGGGCTTCGGCGCCACCGACGCCTTCGCCGCCGGAACCGATGGCGTGCCGCCGGCCGCGGCGGGCGGCGGATCGCCGGCCAGGCCCTGCCGCAGCATCAGGCCGCCGACGGCAGCAGCCAGTACGACGGCCATGGCCACCATCACCTTGGCGAACGGGAACGCCTTCTTGGGCGCCCGGTGCGTCCCGGTGGCCTCCGGCTCCTCCTCCCGCTTCCCGGCCGCGAGCACGTCGTTCGCGGGCAGCAACGGCAACACCTGGGTGTTCGGGGCCGCTGTCAGCAAGGCAGTGACGTCAGCGGCGGACGACGGGCGGTCCGCCGGGTCCTTGGCCAGGAGCTGGAGCACGAGATCGGCGAGCGGGGCCTCCACGTCGGCCCGGTGGATCGGCTCCGGAGCGGCGTCCAGGTGTTGCCGCATCACCGCCTCCACGTTCGGTCCGGTGAACGGCGGCGTACCGGTGAGGAGCTCGTAGAGGACGCAGCCGAACGAGTACCAGTCGCTGGCCGGGGTGGCGGACTGTCCGCGGACCTGCTCCGGCGAGACGTACGACGCCGTACCCAGCAGCACACCGACACCAGTGGTCTCGGTGCCGGCGCCCTTCGCGATGCCGAAATCGGTGATCTTGAGCGTGCCGTCCGGGGCGAGCAGGAGGTTCCCCGGCTTCACGTCCCGGTGGACGATGCCGGCCGCATGCGCCGCGTCGAGTGCGCGGGCGCCCTGGGCGGCGATGTCGGCGACCAGCTTGCCGCTCGGCAAGCCCGCCGTACGCATCAGCTGGGCCAGGTCCGGACCGGACACGAGTTCCATCACCAGGAACACGTGCTCGTCGGCCGTACCCACGTCGTACGTCGCGACGACGTTCGGGTGCATCAGCCGCGCGGCCGCCTGGGCCTCGGCCCGGAACCGCTGGACCGCGTCCATCGGGTCGCCCTCGAGCCGGCGGAGCAGCTTGACCGCGACCTGCCGGGCCAGCACGGTGTCCTCGGCCTGCCATACCTCACCCGCACCACCTCTGCCCAGCAGGGTCAGCAGCCGGTAGCGATTTGCGAGTACCTCGCCGTTCACACAACACACCTTCCGCAGCGGACCGGAACACCTTAGGAGAGGCACGCGTTCGAGAGCGAGTTCTGGCCGGATTCCTTGAAGAACCTCTGCACAGAGCGATCGAAGTACTACGTTGAGCACATGAAGCGATCACTCACCGCCCTGATCGCGGCCACGCTCGTCGCGAGCACACTGGTCGCCACGACAGCCACCGCTGCCCCCGCACCGGCCCGGCACCCGAAGCCGGTGGTGAAGTGCAAGTTCACGCCGACCCCGGAGAACCCGGCCGCCAAGCCTGTCCGGCTCCCCTCGCCGGTCGCCCGGGCCAAGGGCACGGTCGACGTGTACTTCGTGACCAACTATGGACCGTTCGTCGTCCGGATGGACCGGACGAACGCGCCCTGCGGCGTGCACAACTTCGTCCACCTGGTGAAGAGCCGGTTCTACGACTTCACCCAGTGCTTCCGGCTGACCAACTCGGCCCGGCTCGGGGTGCTGCAGTGCGGTGACATCTACCGGCAGGAGGAAGGTGGGCCGGGGTACAAGTTCCCGGACGAGGTCAGCGGCCAGGAGACCTACCCGCGGGGGACCGTTGCTTACGGCAACCAGGGTCCGGGGACCAACGGCAGCGAGTTCTTCGTGGTCCACTCCTTCGCCAACATCGCGCCGAACTACACCGTCCTCGGCCAGGTGGTCGCCGGCATGTCCACCTTCGACCGGATGGTCGCGGCCGGCATAGCCGACCCCGACCAGGACGGCCCGCCGGTCCGGCCGATCCGGATCTACAAGGTCTGGGCGCGCTGACGTCCCGGGGGAGGGTAATTCCGGCCCTCCCGGCGCTAGCGTGAGGTCGTGGGCACACGCGGCCGGCCGAGGCATCCCGACGTGCTGACCCCCGCCGAGTGGCGGGTGGTCGACCTGGTGCGGCACGGGTTGTCGAACCGGGAGATCGCCCGCCGGCGCGGAGTCAGCGTCGACGCGGTCAAGTTCCACGTCGCGAACGCCTTGCTGAAGCTGGGCCTGGACCGCCGGGCCGAGCTTCGTGGCTGGCGTGGCGTGCCCGCGGACAGTGCGTTACGACGACAGGGAGGCCGGGCGATGACGGTGCGACTCGGGGCGATCGGGCAGATCGCCCGGCCGGTGCGGGACATCCAGGTGGCGGTCGACTTCTACGGCACGGTGCTCGGCCTGCCGCACCTGTACACGTTCGGGGATCTCGCGTTCTTCGACTGCGGCGGGACGCGGCTGTTCCTGAGCGCGACCGAGGAGAGCGCCGGCGGCGAGCCGTCGTGCCTGTACTTCCAGGTCGACGACATCCAGGTCGCGTACGACGACCTGCGCGGACGCGGCGTGCAGTTCGAGAACGCGCCGCACCTGATCCACAAGCACGACGACGGGGTCGAGGAGTGGATGGCGTTCTTCCCCGACCCCGACGGTCACCTGCTCGCGATCATGGCGCGCGTCCGTTAGCCGGCCGCGCCCTGGTCGGCCGGCGGCTGCCAGATGTCGGTGCGGGTCATGCCGGCGGCGCGGCCCTTGGCGGAGATGACGAGCGCCATCTTGCGGGACGCCTCGTCGATCATCTCGTCGCCGAGCATCACCGCGCCGCGGGCACCGCCGGCCGCCGAGGTGTAGTGGTCGTAGGCGTCGAGGATGTTCTCGGCGTGGTCGTAGTCCTCCTGGCGCGGCGAGTACACCTCGTTCGCGGCGGCGATCTGGTCCGGGTGCAGCACCCACTTGCCGTCGAACCCGAGCGCGGCCGACCGGCCCGCCACCCGGCGGAACCCGTCGACGTCCTTGATCTGCAGGTACGGCCCGTCGATCGCCTGCTTCCCGTGCGCCCGGGCCGCCATCAGGATCTGCATCAGGATGTAGTGGTAGGCGTCGCCGACGTCGTACCCGGGCGGCTGCTCGCCGACCACCAGCGACTTCATGTTGATCGACGCCATGAAGTCGGCCGGGCCGAAGATGATCGTCTCCACCCGCGGCGAGGCCTGCGCGATCGCGTTCACGTTGGTCAGGCCGAGGGCGTTCTCGATCTGCGCCTCGATCCCGATCCGGCCGGCCTCCAGACCGTGCACCTTCTCCAGCTGGGTCAGCAGCAGGTCGAGCGCGACCACCTGCTCGGCGGTCTGCACCTTCGGCAGCATGATGCAGTCCAGGTTCGCGCCGGCGCCGGAGACGACCTCGATCACGTCGGCGTAGGTCCACTCGGTGGTCCAGTCGTTCACCCGGACCACACGGAGCTTGCTGCCCCAGCCGCCCTCGTTCAGCGCGGCGACGACGTTCTTGCGCGCGTCCACCTTGGCGATCGGAGCGACCGAGTCCTCCAGGTCCAGGAACACCTGGTCCGCGTCCAGTCCCTTCGCCTTGGCCAGGAACCGCGGGTTCGACCCCGGAGTCGCCAGACACGAGCGCCGGCTGCGCAGAACCTGTTCCGTCATTTCGGGGGACCTCCACTCGGTTACTCACCGGTCACCGGCAGCGTACGGCGAAACACACGCGTCCCGCCCGGTGACATCGCTCACTGTGACACTCTTGGGCGGTGGACATGGAGTCGGCTGTGACGGAGATCGCCGCCGTCATGAAGAAGGCGGGCCTCGTCTGGCTGTCGTGGGACGGCGGCCGCCCGGCCCCCGCGTGGTTCGCCACTGTCGACGGCCGGTACGTCGTCCTCGCGGACGCGGCCGAAGGTGCTGAGCAGCCGCTGCCCAGACTGGCCGCGGCCGGCTCCGCCGAGGTCGTCGTACCGGCCAAGCCCGCCACCAACCGGCTGGCGAGCTGGAAGGCGACAGTACGACGGCTGGAGCCAGGCACCGAGGAGTGGACCGCGGCCGCCCAGGTACTGCGGACCGAACGCCTCAACGCGGCCGAGCTGGACAGGCAACTCGACCGTTGGCGGACCGAGGCCGACCTGCTCGTCCTGGAGCCCACCGGTGAGATCACCGAGGCCGCCGGGCGGTACGACGCCAGCCCGCGGGCCGAGGCACCGGCCGGGACGCCCGCGACCACCCGCGGCAAGCCACCGGTCACCCTGCACCGCCGGATCCGCCGCCGCCCGCGCCTTAGCTGAGAGTGCGCGCCGGCGGGTTAGCCTTCGAACATGAACGAGCGCAGCGAGTTCATCATCGGGCACAGCGAGGCCTGCTGCGCATCCGCGCCCGCAGCGAAGCGAGGACGCGGATGAGTGGCTCACCGTCGCGTGTTTACGTCGCACGGCTGGCTGGTCTCCCGGTGTACGACCCGAACGGGGACCAGGTCGGCAAGGTGCGCGACGTCGTAGTGATGCTGCGGCCGGGGACCCAGCCGCCGCGGGTGCTCGGGCTGGTCGTGGAGGTGTTCACCCGGCGGCGCATCTTTCTGCCGATGACCCGGGTGACGTCCGTGGACGCCGGGCACGTGATCACCACCGGTCTGGTGAACATGCGCCGGTTCGAGCAGCGGGCGACCGAGGTCCTGGTGCTCGGCGAGCTACTGGACCGCACGGTCACCATCCGCGAGACCGGTGCGACCGCGGTCGTGTTCGACATGGCCATGGAGCAGTGGCGGACGCGCGACTGGGTGATGTCCAAGGTGGCGGTCCGCGAAGGTGGCAAGCGATTCCGGCGGCGGGGGCAGTCCCACGTGCTCGACTGGACCGACGTGAACGGCTTCGCCCAGGTCGAGGAGGGTCAGGGCGCGACCCACATCCTGGCCGCGTTCGAGTCGATGAAGGCTGCCGACCTGGCCGGCGTCCTGCACGACCTCTCCCCCAAGCGCCGCAAGGAGATCGCGGCCGCGCTGAACGACGAGCGGCTGGCCGACGTCCTCGAGGAGCTGCCCGAGGACGACCAGGTGGAGATCCTGGCCGGTCTGGACACCGAGCGGGCCGCGGACGTGCTCGAGGTGATGTCCCCGGACGACGCGGCCGACCTGATCGCCGAGCTCCCGACCGACACCGCCGAGCGCCTGCTGACGTTGATGGAGCCGGAGGAGGCGGAGGACGTACGTCGGCTGCTGACGTACGAGGAACGCACTGCCGGCGGACTGATGACGTCGGAGCCGGTGATCCTGCCGGCCGACGCGACCGTCGCGGATGCGCTGGCGCAGGTCCGCAACGCGGAGCTGAGTCCCGCACTGGCGGCGATGATCTACGTCTGCCGACCCCCGCTGGAGACCCCCACCGGGCGGTTCATCGGCGTCGGCCACATCCAGCGGCTCCTGCGCGAACCACCGTCCGAGCTCGTGTCCGCCGTACTGGACACGGACCTGGACGGGCTGCGGCCGGACGACAGTCTGCATGCCGTGAGCAGGTACCTCGCGACCTACAACCTGGTGGCCGCACCGGTCTTGGACGACGAAGGCCGGCTGCTCGGAGCGGTGACCGTCGACGACGTACTCGACCATCTGCTCCCTGCGGACTGGCGCGAATCCGAACAGCAGGAGGTGGACCGCCATGCCACGTGACGACCGCATCGCCGACGACCGCCGACTGCTTCGCAGCACCAACCGGCTGGACATACCGCGCGAGCTGCGCCGCACCATCGTCCGGCGCGCCGCGTACGACGCCGACGCGTTCGGACGGTTGTCGGAGCGGATCGCGCGCTTCCTCGGCACCGGGCACTTCCTGGTCTACATGACCGGGACGATCCTGTTCTGGGTCGCCTGGAACATCTTCGCGCCGGCCGGTCTGCGGTTCGACGAGTACCCGTTCATCTTCCTCACGCTGGCGCTCAGCCTGCAGGCGTCGTACGCCGCTCCGCTCATCCTGCTCGCGCAGAACCGGCAGGAGGCCCGCGACCGGGTCCAGTACGAACGCGACCGCGACGTCGACGCGCGCACCCGGGCGGACATGGAGTTCCTGGCCCGGGAGATGGCGTCGCTGCGGATGGCCGTCGGCGAGGTCGCCACCCGCGACTTCCTCCGCTCGGAGCTGCGCTCGCTGCTCGCCGATCTGGACACCCGCGAGGACGACCGGGTCTAGCCAGGATCGAGGCTCCGCCGCTTCCGGGTCGAGCTACGCTCGCTACCAGGTGAGGAAGGACGTGCCCATGAAAACTCGGTTCGCGCCTGATCGCGGCTTGTCCCGCCGGATGCTGGTCACCAGTTTCCTGCTCGGCCTGCTGTACGTCGGCTTCGTCGCGCTGCTGATCGCGCTGACGGAAAGCGCCGTACTGGCAGTCCTGATCGCGGGCGGGGCGCTGTTCGTGCAGTACTGGTTCTCGGACCGGATCGCGCTGTACGCGATGCGCGGGCGGATCGTCACACCGGAGGAGGCGCCGCAGCTGCACGGCGCGATCGACCGGCTGTGCGCGCTCGCCGACATGCCGAAGCCGCGGGTCGCGATCGCCGACGTCGACCTGCCGAACGCGTTCGCCACCGGGCGCAACCCGAAGAACGCGGTCGTCTGCGTGACCACCGGGATCATGCGCCGGCTCGACGCCGACGAGCTCGAGGGCGTGCTGTCGCACGAGCTGTCCCACGTCGCCCACCGCGACGTCGCGGTGATGACGATCGCGTCGTTCCTCGGCGTACTCGCCGGCCTGATCACCCGCTTCGGCCTGTACGGCGGACTGAGCCGCAACCGCGACCAGAACGCCGCCGTGGTCGTGCTGACCGTCATCCTGGTGTCGGTCGCCGTCTACGCGATCTCGTTCCTGCTGACCCGGGCGCTGTCGCGCTACCGCGAGCTCGCCGCCGACCGGGCCGGTGCCATGCTCACCGGCAGGCCGTCGGCGCTGGCCTCGGCGCTGACCAAGATCAGCGGGGACATCGCCCGGATACCGTCACGCGACCTGCGCCAGGCGGAGGCGTTCAACGCGTTCTTCTTCGCGCCGGCGATCTCCGGCAAGGGCGCCAGCCTGTCCTCGCTGTTCTCCACGCACCCGCCGCTGGAGACCCGCCTCGACCGGCTCGGCGTGCTGTCACGCGAGCTCGGCGAGCAGGCGTAGCGCAGGATTGGGGTCATGGGCCTTCTCGACATCCTGCTCGGCCGGAGCAAAGCCGTCCCGCCGAACCTCGACCAGCTGTTCGCCCTCCCGTCGGCCGCGATCACGCTGGACACCGCGGCCGGCTACCAGGCGACCGGCAGCGGTTCCGTGTGCTTCAAGACCGCCGAGGGCGGCGGGTTCTCGGCGTTGCGCGCGGAGGTCGACAAGCTGCTCGCGCTCGACGGCGACAAGTTCACCAGCCACACCGACTCGTACGGGTTCACCTGGCTGGTCCGGGAGACCTCACCCGACGACCTCGGAGGCCTGGTCACCGACCTGCACGCGGTCAACACCTCACTCGTCGACGCCGGATTCGGCTCGGCGCTGCTGTGCACGCTGGTCGCGTTCACCAACGGCACCAAGTCACTCGGCCTCGTGTATCTCTACAAGCGCGGGTCGTGGTACCCGTTCGTCCCGGTCGGGGCGGACCGCCGCGACAACGCCACCGAGCTGCAGGTCAGGTCGATCATCGGCACCGACCTCCGCTTCGAGGCCGACCTGAGCCGCTGGTTCCCCATCTACGGCGCCCCCGGCCTCTAACC
>NZ_SMKR01000074.1 GCF_004348725.1 Kribbella turkmenica | reverse complement strand
GGTTCGGAGCCATGCCGATGTCTTGAGACATCACAGTGGCGGAGGGTGTGGGATTCGAACCCACGAGGACGGTCACCCGCCCTACCGGTTTTCAAGACCAGCGCACTCGGCCACTATGCGAACCCTCCTGGCGACGTGTCGCCGAGCGTCGAGGATAGCGCGGGGGTCTGCCCGGGGCGAACAGGAGTGCGGAGGCGGGGAGGGAACTGTAGGGTCGGCGCAGAGGCGGACGGGCCGCCCGGGTTTGCGGACGGAGGTGAGGGCAATGTCTCGGTCGTTCGAGGACATGGCACACACCATCCGGTCGGCGCGCTGAGCTGATCAGCGTCTGACCGGGATCACCCCGCCGGTGCCGCAGCGGCGCCGGTTGTCAGGTTGTTCCGTCATGCCCTCAGGAGTCCTTGATGCGATCCCTCCGTACGTCGCTGCTGCCGCCCGAGCTCGGCGCCGACTTCCGCAAGATCTGGCCGGCCGCGATCATCTCGAACCTCGGCGACGGCGCGATGCTCGCCGCCGGCCCGTTGCTGGTCGCCTCGATCACCCGCGAACCAGCCGCCGTCGGCGCGGCCGCGTTCGTCCAGCAGTTGCCGTGGCTGTTGTTCGCATTGTTCAGCGGGGCACTCGTCGACCGGCTCGACCGCCGGTTGATGATTGTTGCCGCCGACCTCTTTCGGGCCGTCGTTCTGGGTGCCCTCGGCATCGCCGTCCTGTTGGACAGCTCACCGCTGTGGGCGGTCTACGCCGCGCTCTTCCTCCTCGGCACGGCGGAGACGCTGGCCGACAACGCGTCCGGCGCACTGCTGGTGAGCGCCGTACCGAAAGACCAACTGGGCAAGGCGAATGCCCGGTTGTTCGCGACTGGCACGGTGCTCCAGCAGCTCGGCGGCCCGCCGATCGGCGCGCTCCTGTTCGCCGTGGGCGCCGGGGTGCCGCTCGTGTTCGACGCGGTCACTTTCGCCGCCGCGGCTGCGCTCATCGCCCGGGTCACCGTACGCCCGGCCCCTCCGGACGGATCGCCCCGTACGGCGCTCTGGGCCGAAGTACGCGAGGGGATTCGCTGGCTGTGGGCGCACGCGGGAGTACGGACGCTGGCGTGCTCGATCCTCGTCATGAACGTCACGTTCTGTGCAGCCTTCGCGACCTGGGTGCTCTATGCGCGGGAGCGGCTCGCGCTGAGTGAGACACAGTTCGGGCTGCTGGTGTCGGTCGGCGCGATCGGCGGAGTGCTCGGCATGCCGGTGTACCACCTGCTCGAACCGCGGGTCGGGTCGTTGACCCTGCTGCGGGCCGGTCTGGTGGTCGAGACGACCGTGCACCTGATCCTCGCCCTGACCCGGAGTCCGTGGGTCGCCGGCGCCACCATGGCTGTGTTCGGCGTCCACGCGGTGGTCTGGGGCATCGTGTCGACTACAGCGCGTCAGCTCGCCACCCCGGAGCCGCTGATGGGCCGGGTCAACAGCGTCTATCTGCTCGCCTCGGTCGGCGGTGCGGCGATCGGCGCCGCACTGGGCGGCGTGCTGGCGCAGCAGTACGGTCTGGCGGCTCCGTTCGCCATCGCGTTCGCCGCGATGGTGCTGATGACCGCGGTCGCCTGGCGGCCACTGAGACACGTGTCCGTACGGCAGGTCGCCGCGGCGGACTGAAAAGGCCTGGAGGCGCACGGCAAGGGCTTGCTAGTGTTTTCGGCCGAGAGCCCCAACTGTAGTCAGGGAACACCCCTGGTGGAGTGGTCTCGTAGCATCGCTGCGAGTGGGCCGAGTCGATGCGATCGGAGCACTCTGACATGCCTACAGCCACGTCCCTCGGCCTGCCGAACATCCGCGGCCGCTTCCCGCTGCTCGCCGGTCTGGCGATCGACTCCTTCGGCGGCGGCTGCGCGGGACCACTGCTGCTGCTCTACTTCGTGCGAGTGGCCGACATCCCCCTCGGTACGGCGGGAACGCTGCTGACCGTGGCCACCTTGTTCTCGATCGCCGCACCGGCCGCCGTCGGTGTGGTGATCGACCGGGTCGGGCCGCGCAACCTGGTCGTCGGAGCGCAGTTCGCGCAGGGATTGGCGTTCACCGGCTTCTTCCTCGGCCGGTCGCTGTGGCTGCTGTTCCTCTGTGCGCTGGTGACGACGTGCGGTCAGCGGGTGTTCTGGTCTTCGATCTTCAGTCTGCTGTCGGACGTGGCCGACGAGGGCGACCGCGACCGGTGGTTCGGTCTGGGCGGGATGATGCAGGCCGGCGGGTTCGGCCTCGGTGCACTGGCCGCTGGTGCGTTGCTGGCCGCAGGCGGCGACACCCCGTTTCTGGTCGCGATGGCACTCAACGCGGCGACCTTCTTCGTCGCCGGTCTGCTCCTGCTGCGGCTGCACCCCTCGCATCACCAGCATGCTCTGCAGGAGACCGGCCCGGCGCCGCAGCTGCGCAAGGACAAGCCGTTCCTGGTGCTCATCGCTGCGAACACCGTGCTGGCACTCTGCACCATGCTGATGGGCGTCGGGCTTCCCGTGTACGTCGCTGACGCGCTGCCCGTGCCGAAATGGCTGGTCGGCGTGCTCCTGGCCGCGGTCTCCGTCGTACTGGCGACTGGACAAACTCTGGTCGTCCGTCACACCGAGCGGCGCCGGCGTACGAATGTGCTGATCGTGGCCGGCGTGACCTGGGCGGTGTGGGGCTTGCTGATGGCTTCGCTCCTGCACATTCCCACCTGGCTGGTAGTGCCCGGGCTGATCCTCGCGACGGCGGTCTTCGCGTTCGCCGACGTACTGCACGCGGCGACGTCCAACGCGCTTGCTGCCGCGGTCGCGCCGGTGGTGGGGCATGGGAAGTACCTGTCCTACTGGCAGTACTCCTTCACGTTCGCGAGCGTGCTGGCGCCGGCCTTCTTCGCGCAACTCTTCGAGGTTCGGCACGAGTTCCCGTGGCTGGCGCTGACCGTGCTCGCACTGCTCGCGTCCGCCACCATCCTGATCCTCGACCGCGTTCTCCCGCACTCCACCACGCAGCGTCGCTGAGATCGGACGCGGGCCGCGGTAACCCTGACAGTCACCGCGACCCGTCGGCGAAGTGCTTACGCCACGACCTTGAAGCCGTGCCGCAGGCCGAGCTTGGTCAGCGACTCCCGGCCGGGAATGCCGTCCGCGTCAGCGCCGGTGAAGCCGAGCTTGCGCTGCCACTGCCCGTAGGCCTTGATCGTGACCGTGCCGAACGAACCGTCCTTGGCGAACGCCGGAGACAGCAGCCCCTCGGCCACCAGCGCCGCCTCGACGATCCGCACCGCGGCCGGGTGCGACGTCGCACCGTCCGGACCCGGCGGGTCCTTGCGGGCAGCGCTCACGATCGCGGCCGTCGACACCGTCGGCGGCGCCGTACCGCCCGCCTTGTAGTTCGGCCGGCCGAAGCCGCGGATCATCGTGGTGCCGCCGGTCCAGCGACGGCTGTGCCGGAACACCCCGATGCCGGTCCTGCTGCCGTCGAGGTTGGTGTTGCCCTCGATCGTCTTCACGAAGTCGCCCTCGACCCGCTCGACGAAGAAGACGTGCGCGATCCTGCCCAGGTCCCGGTCGAACAGGAAGCCGACGTCGCCGGCCCGCGGACTGTTGAACAGCCGGCCCGCGTTCTTGAACCCGTTCTGCATGGTCGGGGTGAACGCGCTGTTCGTCCCCGGCACCAGCGGCACCTTGTTGACCTTCCACCCCGCGACCAGGAACGTCGCGCACCAGGCCTGTCCGTTCGCGTGCCCGGCCTTGGCGGCGTACGGGTTCTTGTTCGACCCGAGCGGCTTCTCCATCGTCCGCACCTGCGCGGCCGCCCAGGTGAGCAGGTCCCGCACCGTGCCGCTCATGACTCGGACTCCAGCGTCGCGCCGTCCACCAGGTCCTCGTCGTACTGCGGGAGCCGGGTCTGCTCGACCTGGTCCTGTGCTCCGTCCTCCGGCAGCGGGTAGTTCCCCGTCTCGACCGGGGTGTCGTCGCGTACCTCGTCACCCATCCTGTTCTCCCCCTCGGTTCCACGCGGTCCGCGTGGACCGCCTGGTGACGAGGATCCGCGGGAGTCTTCAGACAGGTTTGGCGCCAGGCTTCAGAAAGTCTTAAAGCCGTCCAGGACGTCAGACCGACTCCGGGTCGTCCATGAACTTGCGGACGTCCTGCGTGCACCGGCAGGCGGCCGCGAACTTCGCGGCCCACTGGAGCGCCGCCTCCCGCGTGGGTACGTCGACGATCGCCACGCCGCCCACGAGTTCCTTGCTCTCCGGGTACGGCCCGTCGGTCACCATCCCGTCCACGGCGACCCCGGCGTACTCCACGTCGCCGTCGTCGTAGCTCAGCCCGCCCGCGAACACGAACACCCCTGCGTCCTCGGCCTCCCGGCACACCGCGCGCGCCGCCTTCCCCACCTCCCCGAGCTCCGCCTCGGGGATGTGGTCCATAGCCCCCTTCTCGAACGAGATCAGGTATTTCGTCATCGCATCCCCTTTCACCCCGGGCCGTCTCCCGGCCACTCACCCCTCCAACGAACGCCCCACCCCAGATCCGACACGCTAGCTACAAGAATCTCGCAAGGTCCGCGGGCGCGGGGTACGCATCGCCGGCGCTGCCCGGTGGTTGACGAGGCAGCGTGTGATGCCTCAGGACTTCGGTGACGTTCGTGGTTTGCCGGTTTGTGCTCCGGGTGTCTGCCGTTGCCGACGAAGGTGATACCGGGTGCGGATCTTGCTTCGAGTTGGTGACGGTCATGTTGTCGCCGTCGATGATGACGAGGACCTGCTGGAAGCTGTGCTGGGCGCCGGGCAGGTGTTGGACATTGTCCAGGTAGAACGCGTCGGCGCTGGTCAGTTCCTGGACGACGGTGTCGGGGGGTAGATCAGCTGGCACCGGTGCGGGCCTGGGCCGGTGGGTGCCGGACCGATGGCTGCGGGGCGGGCGATCTGCTCACGGGTAGGGCAGGGAGCCTCGGCCTTCGCGGTAGCCTCCCAGGCGGTCAGTGGCGTGACGCGTCCGGGTAGGCACTGGTGCCTCGCAATGTCACTGTCGTCCTGATCAGAAATGTCACCGTTGTCCTGCGACATGACAAGCGTCATGGCTGCACCTCGGCGCTTCACTAGAACATGTGCTTCCAAGCTCGGATTCCGGGACGAACTTGTGACCTGGGCGGCTGCGTTGTGGACAATGTCAATGACGAAGCTGTGCCATTCGTGGCATACCTTGGTGGGATCCTTGAGTCGAGGCGAGGTTCAGACTGGCGCGAACTCGTCGGCCGTCGTCTCCCTGATCTCCACTGATCTCACCTGCAGTTCGAACTCTCCCTGAAGCGACCGGCCGCGGGCGAAAAGGATGATGCCTGTCTCGAGGTCGCGGGTGATTGCGGTGGACCGCCCGTCTTCGGTGCTGAGCGCGAGTCCGGTCGAGGGTCGACCAAGGTACGGCTCGGTAGGAACGGGTGCAGACTCGCCGCGAGCGTCAATCCAGGCACGGAACGCGTCGAGACTCGCGAGTGCCCGTGCCTCGGCGCCGGTGTCACGAGGCACGAGAGTGGTTTCGTCTTCGTGGTGCACGATCCTGACCTGGCCATCGACGTCAGTGAACGCGGATAGTCGATCGGTTTCCAGCCAGATCAGCCGGCCCCCGGGGTCCCGGACACAGACGCTGCTCGCTCCGGCCAGTAGCCGTAGCCTTCGGGGGGCATGCATCAGCTCGCCAGCGCTGGCCACGTCGGCGATCAACGTCTTGCCAGGCTCGACGTTCTCGTGCGAGGAGACCGTCGAACCCATGCTCCAGTCAGCACTACTCATTCAGTACCCGATACACAGTCTCACGCCGGAAGAGTTGCGGTCCTAGTGGTCTGGACGCCGTTCGGCCAAGCGTAGCCCCTGGCGAATGTGCGGAAGGTGCCCTCGAGGGCACCCGCGCAGGTCACCGATGAACTCTTCTACGCGAGGTTGGCGACGGTTTCCGCGGAGCATCGGTAGGCGGTGCGGTCGTAGTATGTGCCGTAGTAGTCGAGTTCCTGAAGCTTGGCGCACACCTTCTGAACGTCGAAGGCGCCGAAACATTCCTGACGTCCGTCGAACCCGATCCCGCCGGTGATCGAGTGCGTACCGCTGAGAGGCCGTGGTCTACTCGCGCCGGGGGGCGGAGCCTTCAGGTTGATCCAGGCCAGGCATCTTGCGGTGTCGCCGTCGTCATGCCGCAGCCCGAGCAGCTAACCGATCCGCAGCCCCGCCCCAGCCAGCAGCGCAGCAAGAACCGGTCCCCGGATGCTCGCAAGCCTCCAGCGCCGCGACGATCTGGCTCACCGTCAGCGTCGGCGGTGCCAGTGTCGACAACACTTCAGATAACGGCACTTAGTGCAAGCAACGCCTGGATTCCCTCGTCGACTTCGTCCTGGACATCGTGATGTCCTGCGACATGACAGTTGACGCGGCAGCGTTCGTTGCGGACTGTCGAACGGGTGTTCTAATGTTGTCCTGGTTCGCGGTTCTCCACCACGGATCGTCAGGGCGGCCGAACCTCCCACCTTTGATGTGGACCGGTCGTCGAGGCGCCGCCGTCCGGGTGCGTGAGGGCCCGGGCAGTGGAGATCCGCAGACCGAACAGGTAGAAGCTGACGGGAACGAGGTGATGATCGACGAAGGGACAGCACACGATGCTGCTCGAACACCGCGGCCGACGACCGGTCGTGCCCGAATCCGCTGTTGTCGCACCGTCGGCTGTGTTGTGTGGAGCCGTCGTACTGGCTGAAGGAAGCAGAGTGCTGCACGGTGCGGTGCTGACCGCGGAGAACGGTGAGGTCCGTCTCGGCGAGAACAGCGTGGTGATGGAGAACGCCCTGGTGCGCGGCCGGGCCGACCATCCCGCTCTGATCGGCGACGCGGTCCTGGTAGGTCCCCATGCACATGTCAACGGCGCCACGGTCGAGGACGAGGTCTTCATCGCCACGGGCGCCGCGTTGTTCCCGGGTTCGGTCGCCGACGCGGGCGCGGAACTTCGGATCAACAGCGTGCTGCAGGTGAACTCGCGCCTGGAGCCTGGCGCTGTCCTCCCCATCGGGTGGATCGCGGTCGGCGACCCGGCCGAACTCTTCTCGCCCGACCGGCACGAGGAGCTCTGGCAGATCCAGCGCGACCTGGACTTTCCCGGCACCGTGTACGGCGTCCCTCGTGGCACGCCGATGCGCGACATCATGGCTCGCCGTCGGCGTACTACGGCGCCCACCGGGACGACCGTGTCCTACCTGAGGCCGAGTAGTCGTCAGGTAGTCGTCAGGTAGTCGTCAGGTGGTGTAGCTGGAAGCGGCGGATCCGGGAGGGAGTGCTGCCCGCGCAGGTGAGTCGGACGTTGACGGTGTCCAGATGGGCCGAGAGCTCGACGCTGATGCTTGCGTTGCCGGCTGACAGGTCGATGCGCCAGTGGTTGTTGGGAAGTTGATGGACGGAGGTGGGCAGGAGGGTGTTGATGGCCACGGAGTGGCCGGCGGCTCGGGCGTAGTGCTGGGCTGCCTGGACGGGCGGCGTGAACGCGCCTGATCCGCGGAGGAGATCAGGCACGACGAGTCCTTCGTCGTAGCGCTTGGCGAGTTCGACAGCTCGGGACACCGAGACATGCCCGTAGAACAGGCTGTACGGCAGGACGACGACGTTCGCGGCGAAGCGGTCACCGCCGATGTGGCTGCACTCCCACGTGCGCTCGGGATAGACAGCTGTCAGCGCGGCTGCCACCGGTCGTCCGCGGACGGCGCAGCACGCGTCGTGGCGTCCGTGCGTGCACACGAGGTAGATCGGCTCGACGCTGGGCTCGCCCGGGTCCGAGCCGTCGAGCACCGCCAAGAGGTGCTCGTCCGACGGCAGCTGGCCCCACCGCACCGACTCCTGCCCTGGCCGGCTGTCCACGAGTGCCCAGCGCCGCGGGGCCGCGCGATCGATCCGCCCGAACCGCCGGATCAACACCGGCCGATACCCCAACTCCCGACACCGGCGCTCAACCTCGGCCCCGAGCTCTTCACCACCGGACGAGGACTGGAGTGACGCGAGGGCAATGCGGGGCCACGGCGTGGGGGACTCGATCAGGAGCCAGCGTTCGGCGGGGGGTGCGGTTGCGACCAAAGAGTCGCCGCGCCGGTCGGCCAGCGCGGCACAGCCTGTCTCTACCCGATACCTCTCAGCCACCACGTCCATCCGTTCCCGCGTTCACGCAAGCCCACAGCAAGCCCACGTGCCGCACGGTCTTTCTCGTCCGCACCATGCTGCCGCACCGACCAGCCAATGCCATCCTCACCCCTACGCTGCCGCACCCCCAGACATGCACCCACCCCACCACGCGGTTGCACCGGCCGGGGGATGCGTTTCTTGCCGGCGCGTTCGCTACCTCGGGCCGGACACCCAGACGCACGACGTCAGGCGCCCACCCGCGGCCGACTCTGTACAACCACAGCGCAGACGGAACGGGCACCGGCCGGCGGCGTCCGTCGCGTGAATATTGTTGCCCGACGCAACAAGTGTGCTACGAGGTGGTCGTGACCAGGACTGCCTCGGTGAGCAGGCGGCATACCAGGACCAGTTGGTCGTCGGCGTCCAGGCCGGGGAGGTCCCCGACCTTCTGGTCCGCGCCGGAGCAGAGCGCCGCGACAGCCTCTGCTGTGATCGCCGGGAAGGTGATCCTGCGGTCGGGCAACTGAAGCACGACCGGATCGCCCGGGACGACTCGACACCGCAGACCCGCCCGGCGTTGTACCGTAGTACCGACCGCCAACGACGCGATCGCAGCCGCATGAGCCAACGGCGACAGCGGCGCAGGCCGGCTACTCGACCAAGTACGACGTCGCAGCCGGTCAGCCAGCTCCTCAGGCGTCGCCGACTGGATCTGCTTGACCAACAGCGAAGCCACCTCCGGCAGCACCGCATTGACCTGCGCAGGATCACCCGCATCGAAGCCGAGCGGCAAGGCCGTCCGCAACTCGGCCTCGTCCGCCGCCAGCGCGGCCAGCTCCTGCACGAGGAGATACCGAGTCATGGTGTGCAGACCGACAGTCAGGTGCGCACTGACGCCACCCAGCGCCTTGGCCGAGTGCAGAAAGCCGCGCGGCACATAGAGCGCATCACCGGGACGCAGTACGTCGTCTATCACCGGACCCTGGTCACGCGCAGCAGCCGCGACCGCCTGCGAGTGATCCGTCCACGGCTGGTTCCGGAGTGGGTCCACATGCACCGGCTCGTGCACGGTCCAGTGCTTTTCACCCGCGACCTGCAGCACAAAGACATCGTGTATGTCGTAGTGCGCCGAGAACCCCTGTGATTCGGCAGGAGTGATGTAAGCGTTGATCTGCACCGGATGACCGGCGTCGACGGTCAACTGCGTGGCGAAGTCAACCAAGGCCGGCCAGGTACGGTGCAGCGCCTGCAGTACGACGGTGTGCCCGCTGGCGAACAGCGCAGCCACCTTGTCGTCGCGGACCTGGTCAGCGATCTCGGCGCCCACCCCGGCTGAACCGGTGAACTGCCCGTCACCGACCACCGCGCCGTTCTTCGCGATCCGCAGGAACGGCGTCCGGAGACCGCGACGGGACAGCAACTCGTCCGCGGCCTCCAGGCTGAACAGGTCGTCGTACGGCGCCGGCAGGTCGGTGCCGTGGGACAACAGAGCCCGCGCACCCCAGTAGGAGTGCGCGAACTCGTCCAGATCACCCGCAACGCAACGCCGGAGAGCCGGGCGCTCGTCCGGCGGCGACCCGGCTCCCGGCACCGTCCTCACCAACTCCCGGAGCTCCCGCTGGTCCCACCGTCGGCGCCACCGTCGGCCCCGCCGTCGGTCGCATTCGGGTTGGCACCACCGTCGGCCGGTCCTTCGCCACCTGCGCTGCCACCAGCTCCGCCACCAGCACCGCCACCAGCACCGCCATCGGCACCTCCGTCGGCGCCGCCATCGCTGGCACCAGGCGAGGCACCGCCGTCCGCGAGACCCTCGCCGCCCGCACCACCGTCAGCACCACCGTCGGTGCCGCCCGGGGTCGCGCCGCCGTCCGCAAGACCTTCACCACCCGCACCACCGTCAGCACCACCGTCAGCACCGCCGTCAGCACCACCGTCGGTCGCGCCCGGGCTGGCTCCGCCGTCGGCGGGTCCCTCCGTGCCCGACCCGTAGCCGGCCGTCGTGTCGTTGCCCTGGCCGGAAGCGCCGCCGTCGGCTCCGCCGTCCGTCGCACCCGCGGTCGCGCCACCGTCCGCCAGGCCCTCTTCACCGTCCGACGAGGTGGTCATGTCGTCGTTGTTCAGACTCATGCTGCTGCTCCCTTCCGCGAAATGGCCGCGAGTGCCGGGACGTGGTGCGGGCACTCTGCGCCAATCCTGTGCGCAAATGGCAGGTCGACTAAACCCCTCGAGGGTTACAGCGCCGACTCGGTTCCGCCGCGAAGATCGCGCCATACCTTCGCGAAGGCGTCGGTGACGTCCTCGGGACGTACGGCGATCCGCAGCCAGTCCACACCGAGTCCCGGGAAGGTGTCGCCGCGACGGACCGCGTATCCCCGTTCCCGTAAGGCATTCCGCAGTATGTCGGCCCCCTCGACGCGCACCAGCACGAACGGCCCGCGCGGCACACCGTACAACCCGACCCCGACCCCGGCCCCAGCACCAGCACCAGCACCAGCACCAGCACCAGCACCAGCACCCAAAGCGTCCACCAGATACCCCCGCTGGCGATCGAGATCAACGGCGGCGCGCGCCGCCTCGGACAGGGCGTGCTCGTTGCTGCAGGCAATTGCCGCGGCCAGCGCAGGAGTGGACACCGGCCAGTGTGGCTGGACTGCGGCCAACTGCTCGACGAGACCCGCCGCCGCCAGCACGTACCCGACCCGCAGTCCGGCGAGCCCCCAGGTTTTGGTCAGGCTGCGGATCACCACCAGTCCCGGGATCGAGGCACCGGCGAGGGATTCCGGTTCACCCGGAACGGCGTCCATGAACGCCTCGTCGACGACCAGGATCCGATCCGGACGCGCCAGCTCGCGCAGTTCGTCGGCGCGGTGAAGCACCGACGTCGGGTTGGTCGGATTGCCGACGACCACGAGGTCGGCGTCGGCCGGCACCGCCCCGGGATCGAGGACGAACCCGTCCTCCGGCCGCAGGATCACCCGGTCGACCACGTGGCCGGCCGACCGCAGCGCCGCCTCGGGTTCGGTGAACTGTGGATGAACCACGACCGCGTGCCGGGGCCGGAAGGCCCGCGCCACCAGTACGAACGCCTCCGCCGCGCCGGCCGTCAGCAGCACGCGATCCGGCGTCACCCGGTGCCGCGCGGCAACCGCCGCCACCGCCGCGTCCTGACGCGGGTACGCCGCCAGATCGCTCAGGCTGGCCGTGATCTCGTCGACCAGCCAGGCCGGCGGAGTCCCGGTCCGGACGTTGACCGCCAGGTCGACCAGCCCACCGCCGACCTCGAGATCTCCGTGATGGTCCAGCTCAAACCCGTCGGTCACCCCAGGAGGCTAACCGCTTCCCTGCACCAGCGGCTGTGAGTCCGAGCACTGAGCTCAGCGTGGAGTGACGGTGTAGCGGCGATTCAGCAGCGACGGGTTGCGCCGGCGTACGTCGGCCAGCCGGTCCGCGGAGAGCTCCGCGAAGGCCTGCCCGTCGGACTCACCGACCGAGGCGACCGCGATGCCTTGCGGATCGATGATCTGGCTCAGGCCGCAGTACTTCTTGCCGTTCTGCGCGGCGGCCGCGACGTAGCACGTGTTCTCGACCGCCCGAGCCGTCAACAGCGTCGCCCAGTGGTGTTCCTTCAGCGGGCCGCGCACCCAGGCTGCGGGTACGACGAGCACGTCGGCGCCGGCGTCCACCAGCGCGCGGGACAGTTCAGGGAAGCGCAGGTCATAGCAGGTCATCAGGCCGAGCTGCAACCCGCCGACCGACACCACGACCGGGGCGACATCTCCGGACATCAGCTGATCGGATTCCTTGTAGCCGAAGGCGTCGTACAGGTGGATTTTCCGGTAAGCACCCAGCAGCGAGCCGTCCGCAGCGACCGCGAGGAGCGTGTTGTACGGCCGGTGCTGGTCGAAGCTGCGTTCGAACATGCCCGCCACGATCGCCACCCGATGCTCGACGGCGCTCTTGCGCAGCGTGGCCACGAACTCCCCGTCCAGCGCCTCCGCGGCCTCGGCCACCGAGCTGCCCTCGGGCGCGAAGTCGTGCATGACCGCTTCCGGCAGAACGACGAGGTCCGGCCGTTCCCGCGCGGCGTCGGCGACGACCTGGGTCACCAACTCCCGGTTGTCGGCCTTGTCGTAGCTGCTGGCGGTCTGCACCACGGCGATCTTCACGTTTCCATGGTGCCGCATCGACGCACTCCACACCTGGGACACTGTGCGCGTGGAGTACGACGCGCTGGTGCTGGCCGGGGGTGGATCCACCCGGTTCGGTGGGGTGGACAAGGCCATGCTGGTGCTCGACGGCGTCACCATGCTCGACCGGGTGCTGGCAGCCACCGAGGACGCGGCGTCGACCGTGGTCGTCGGCCCGGTCCGTACGACGTACCGTCCGGTCTCCTGGACGGTCGAGAACCCACCGTCCGGCGGCCCGGTCGCCGGCATCGCGGCCGGGCTGGCCCACGGCTCCGCTCCGATCGTCGCGGTGTTCAGCTGCGACCTCCCCTGGTTGACCAAGGACGACGTCACCCTCCTGGTCAGTGGCCTCGGCGACCACGACGGTCACGGCCTTCGCGACACCGAAGGCCACGAGCAACATCTCGCCACCGCGTACCGCCGGACCGAACTCGCCGCCGCGATCCGGCGGGTCGGCGACCCTCGGGACAAGTCGGTACGGCGGACTCTCGCCGGGCTCGACCTCACCTGGTCCGAGCCGACCCGGGCCGGTCACGACGTCGACACGTGGGCGGACCTCGATGACTGACGCGATCGCCCGGGCCTTCCCGGACGGCGAGATCGTCCCGCGAAGCGGCGGCCGGCAAACACGGTCTTCGAGGTACGCCGCCCCACCGCCGCTCCCGTGATCGCCAAGGTCTATCCGCCGGAAGTGGCCTGGAAGCAGGCGAAGGAACTCCACGTCTACGGCTTGCTCGCGGACCTCGGGCCGGTGGTCCCACGAGTGCTCGAGACCGGCGAGGACTTCACCGTCTTCACGATGCTGGCCGGTGGCCCGCTGTCAGAGATCGATCCGCCCGACCGGCGAGCGACGTACGTCGAGCTGGGACGGCTTCTGGCCGCGGTCCATCGTGCCGGGCAACCGGCGTACGGCTATCTCACCGACGAGATCCTCGACCCGCTGCCGGACAACGCGCAGTACATGCGCCGCCAGTTCGCGGCCAAGCTCCGAGAGTTCGAGGCCCTCGACGGCGAACCGGCACTGCACCGCGCGATGCACGAGTACGTCGAGACACACGGCGTACTCGTCGACGCCACCACCGCACCCGTCCTGTGTCACAACGACTTCCACGAGGGCAACGTGCTGGCGGATCCCGCGACCGGCCGGGTCACCGGGTTCGTCGACGTCGAGAACGCCATCGCCGCCGACCCGCTGATGGACCTGGCGAAGACGCAGTCCTACTCGATCCGGGACGACGCCGCCAAGCTCGACGGGCTGCTCGAAGGGTACGGCGAACTGCCGCCGGACTGGCGTGAACGGACCACGCTCTACCGGCTCTACCATGCGCTCGAGCTATGGGACTGGTTCGCTTCGATAGGGATGACCACTCACCTCGACGGGCTGGCCCGAGACATGGCTGGGATCGTCGAGAGCTAGCTGTACCGTGACCTGCATGCGAGCTGTCGTGTGTGAGGGTGCCGGCGGGATCGACGTTCTGACGATCGGTGAGATCGAGGATCCGCGGCCGGCGGTCGACGAGGTCGTCATCGACGTGGTCGCCGCGGGAGTGAACCGGGCCGACCTGCTGCAGCGGCAGGGCAACTACCCGCCGCCGCCCGGCGCACCGGGCACGATCGGGCTCGAAGTCTCCGGGACGATCGCGGCCGTCGGCGCGGAGGTCGAGGGCTGGTCGGTCGGCGACGAGTGCTGTGCGCTGCTCGCGGGTGGCGGGTACGCCGAGAAGGTCGTCGTCCCGGCGCCGCAGGTGATGCCGGTGCCGGACGGGATCGACCTGATCAGCGCGGCCGCATTGCCCGAAGTGGTCGCGACCGTGTGGTCGAACGTGTTCATGACCGCGCACCTCAAGGAAGGCGAGACCCTGCTGGTCCACGGCGGAGCGTCCGGGATCGGCACGATGGCGATCCAGCTCGGCGTCGCGCACGGCGCGCGCGTGCTCTGCACGGTGGGCAGTACGGACAAGATGGAGTTCTGCACCCGACTCGGCGCCGATGTGGCGATCAACTACAAGGAAGCCGAGTGGGCCTCGGTGGTCAAGGAGGCCACCGGCAAGGCCGGCGCCGACGTCATCCTCGACATCATCGGCGCGAAGTACCTGGCCGACAACGTCAAGTCGCTCGCGTACGACGGGCGCCTGGTGGTGATCGGCCTGCAGGGCGGGGTCAAGGGCGAGCTGGACCTCGGCCGGCTGATGGGCCGGCGTGGTGCGATCACCGGCGCCGGCCTGCGGCCCCGTTCGGTCGAGGACAAGGGCCGCATCCTGGCCGAGGTCGTCGGCCACGTCTGGCCGCTGGTCGCGGAGAAGAAGGTGCGACCGATCGTGCACACCACCTTTCCCCTCGACCAGGTAGCCCGGGCCCATGAGACGCTCGAGCAGTCGGCGCAGATCGGCAAGGTCCTGCTGACCGTCTGACGCCACTCACGTCGGCGACAGGTTCGCGGCGACCCACTCCGGGTCGGGCGCGACCAACTGGATGACGTCCAGCCACGTGCCCTCCGGATCGCGGACGAAGAAGTGCCGCTGGCCGAAGGCCTCGGTGACCACCTCGGTCTCGAGCTTCACCCCGGCTTCGATGAGGGACTGCGCGACCTTGTCCGCGTCACCGACGACGAAGGCCGAAGAGGTTCGTGCTCTCGGTCAGTTCGTTCACCGCGGCCGGCACGGTCTCGTGCCCCCGCTGACAGATCGCGAGCTCCCAATCCGCCTCGTCGCGTCGCACCGCGATGAACCAGCCGAGGTCGATGGCGATCTTCAGGTCGAAGTGCTGCTGGTAGAAGGCGGCGACCTCCGCCGGACGGTCGGTGACCACGGTGGCGCCGAAGGCGGCGGGTTGCATACGTTCTCCTGACCACTGCAGTTGTCGTTGTTGTTTACGACAGTTGTAGTGGAACTCTGCTAGCCTTGTCAACATGCCGAGGAACCCCGAACGCCGTACCCAACTCGCCGACGCGGGCCTGGCCGTCCTCGCCGAGGCCGGCGCCCGCGGCCTGACCCACCGCGCCGTCGACGCTGCGGCCGGGCTGCCGGCCGGCACGGCGTCGAACTACTTCCGCACCCGGGACGCCCTGCTCGGCGCGCTCGGCGAGCGCATCTTCGAGCGACTCGCGCCGGACGAGGCGGTGATCGAGCCGTTGTCGCAGCGAGAGCCGGGCGCCGACCTGATGGTCGACTACGTGCACTACATCGTCGAGCGGCTGCTCGGGCGGCCCGAACTCTCCCTCGCACTGCTGGAGCTCCGGCTCGAAGCGGCCCGCCGGCCCGGGTTGCACGAGATCCTGTCCCGCACGATCAGGCAGGGTTTCGACGCGGACGTGGCCTTCAACTCCAACGCCGGCCTGCCCGGCGGCGCGGAGGAGATCCGCCTCCTGCACTTCGCCATCGACGGTCTCGTCCTCGACCAGCTGACCCCAGGCACCGGCCGTCCGTACGACGTCCGCGCCGCCACCGACCGCCTCGTCCGCCGGCTCGTGCGGGAAGTCTGAGCGCGACGGCCGTGGTCACGTTGCTCGGCGTGGCGATCTCCGTCTCGCTGTCCGCGCTGATGACGCGGTCCCGGCTACCGCTGGCGAGCCGGATCGACCAGCGCGAGGTCGGGGTAGGTCACCGGGTACGGCGGGGTGCCGGTGACACGCCACTGCCCGCAGTCGCAGCGCTGGTAGACGACGAGGCCCTCGCTGACCTGGTGGGAGGACGCCACGAACCAGCGGTGGCGATGGGCTTCGAGGCTGGAGGTCATGAATCCATCGTGATGTAATGCCATTGTGCATCTCAACCCTTACGGCGCCGACGCGGTCCTGCTGGCCGTCAACCTGGTCACCCGCCCTGCGCACACGCCTGATGAACTGGCTCGACGGTGTGAGGAGAGCGGCGTCGAGAGCCGGCTGGTGCGAGAACGCAAGGTCACCGCGGCCGACCTCGCCGCCGTACGGGTCGCTCTGGACGAATGGCTCGAGGTGGTCGACGCGAAGGAGGAACAGACGCGCGTCGACCTGGTCAACGCGATGCTGGCGAAGTACACCGAGCATCCGCGACTCACCAATCACGCCGGCGACGGCTGGCACATGCACTACCGGCCGGACCACGTCCCCGTCGGCCGGCTGGTCGCCACACTGATCAGCACCGGTACGGCGCTGCACCTTGCCGGCCGCGGGATCACCCGGCTCGGCCGCTGCACCGCGGACGGGTGCGACAACGTGTACGCCGATCTGTCGCGCACCGGCCGGCAGCGCTACTGCAGTCCAGCCTGCGCCAACCGGGACGCCGTACGCCGCCATCGTGCCCGGTCGGCGTAGGCCGCCCTGGCCGGACAACGGTTCTGCCGGAGCGACGCCTAGGATGGGCAGATGACCGAGAGCAGCAGCGAGGGCCAGGAACGACCGATGGCCGGGGCGCGGACCGAGGACGGCAAGGTGCTGATCGTCGGGCCGGACGGCATGGCCGTCGAGGGGCCGCCGCGCTCCGACAGCGACCGCGACGAGCAGGACGAGCCGCGGTCGGTGACCGAGCTCGTCGAACAGCCGGCCAAGGTGATGCGGGTCGCGAACATGATCCGCCAGCTTCTCGAGGAGGTGAAGTCGGCACCGCTCGACGAGGCCTCCCGGCAGCGACTGAAGTCGATCCACGAGGTCTCCATCAAGGAGCTCGAGAGCGGGCTCGCGCCCGAGCTGGTCGAGGAGCTGGAACGGCTCAGCCTGGACTTCACCGACGACGGCGTGCCGACCGAGGCCGAGCTGCGGATCGCGCAGGCCCAGCTGGTGGGCTGGCTGGAGGGCCTGTTCCACGGCATCCAGACCGCATTGTTCGCCCAGCAGATGGCGGCCCGTCAGCAGCTGGAGCAGATGCGCCGCGCGCTGCCCGGCGGCCAGCAGATCCAGGGCGAGGACGTGCCCGGTTTCCCCGGCGGACCACAGGCCAACAACACCGACGGACCCGGCAGCGGCGGGATGTACCTGTGATCCCCCGCTTCACAGCCTGAAACGACTCTCGAGGACGGCGGCGACGCCGTCCTCGTCGTTTGCCGGGCAGATGTGGTCGACGACCGCCAGCACCTCGGCGTGCGCGTTCGCGACACCGTACGACGTGCCGGCCCAGGCGAGCATCGGCAGATCGTTGATCGAGTCGCCGAAGGCGATCGCCTCCTCGGCCGGAATCCCTTGGTCGGCAGCGAAATCCGCCAGCATCGCGGCCTTCGACACCCCGCTCGCGGAGATCTCCACCAGACTGGTCCCGCCGCTGTGGCTGGCGGTGACCCGGCCGGCGACCACCGGGGTGATCCGCGCGAGCAACTGGTCGGAGTGCCAGCTCGGGTGCCGGACGAGCAGTTTCGCGGCCGGTTCCGACAGCAGCACCTCGATCCCGGCGACCAACGTGTCCTCGGGTCTCGGCCACCGATTGAGGTAGTTCGGTTCCTGTCCGTAGCGATCCGATCGCTCGATCGCGAACTCCACGTCCGGGATCTCGGCGCGAATCGCCTGCGCCACCTCGAGGGCGACCGCCGGATCGATCAGTCGCGTCCGGATCGCCTGCCGCCGCACGACGTCGTACAAAATGGCGCCGTTGGCAACAATTGCCACACCGTGCTCGCCGACCAGGTCGGCCAGGTCGTGCAGCCAGCGAGGTGGCCGGGCGGTGACCATCACGAAAACACTTCCGGCGTGCTGTGCCGCGAGCACTGCGGACCGGGTGCGGTCGGAGATGGTTCCGTCACTGCGCACGAGGGTTCCGTCGAGATCAGTGGCGATCAGACGGGGTGGGCGGAGGTCGTCGGTGGCCTTCACCCGCACTACCGTATCCGGCGTGCTGAGATTTGTTCATTACTCCTAACGGTACGTCCGGCGCAAGCGATCAGGGACCGGTTTCAGACGTTTCTGACCTATCTGATTGAGCCTTGAACATCGTCACCAGACCGTTACGGCAGGATCCTGCAAAGGCAGCAAGTTCCCCTGCGCAGCAGGGTTTACGCGTGATTTCATGCGGTGGTCTGGCGGGGAACCGGGGGCGATTCGGCCGCGTCGTAAGCCTGTTCTGGATCAGCGCGACTGTTGCAGCCCACCACCCTGAAGAACACACAAACGCCGAAAACGTTGTGGAGTTGACTGCAACCAAAGCCACAGCAGCGGCGTCAACAGTTATGGATCGGTGCGCCCCGTGCGGGGCGACAACGGTGGGTCGGCAACAGTACGTCGATCCATCAGCTAGTGGGTCCGTCGTGGCCGAACGTCGTTCATCGTTCGTTCACACGGGTCCTAATACTTGGGGAGCCACATGACCGTCAACAGCGCCAATCTAGCGGGATCAGGGGGCAGCAGTTCCCGAGCCGCTGTCGACACATCTTCCGTCACGGAGGGGGCGATGACCGGTTGTATCGCCCGGTCGGACATTTTCCAGCACCGGCTGATGGAAGAACCACCGCCCGCGTCCGCCACCCGGCGGACCCGCGAGCGGTACGAACAGCTCGTGCGGGAGGCGAAGGCGTTGTGTGCCTCGTGCCCGCTGTTCACCGACTGCCTGTACAACGCGGTCGCCGAGCACGACGTCAGCGGTTTCGTCGCCGGAACCACTGCCGCGCAAAGGCGTTCGATGCGTAACCTGCTCGACGTCGAGGTCCAGGCCGACGACTTCGACCAGCTCGCCGGCGCGCGCGGAACCCGCCGCCCGGTCAGCCACGAAGAGGTTCTCCGGCTGCGGACGCAGTACCCGAACGACAGCCTGGAGTCGCTGGCGATGCGGCTCGGATGCTCGCTGTCGACGGTCAAGCGGCACCTGCGCCGGGCGCGCCGCGGGCAGAGCCCGGCCGCCAAGACGCCGCGGCCGCGGCCCGAGGTCAACGCCGTGCTCGACGCGTTCGACACGGTCGTCGACCAGCGGCGCCAGCCGCGCCGGACCGGCGGCAGCCGGGTCGCCTGATCCGATACTCGGCCCGCCAGCGGACTATCGGACTCTGACAGCCCCGGGCCCGGAACTCCTGCTCCCGCAGTGGTTCCGGGCCTTCGGTTGCCTACGGAAACAGTGTGGTCAAGCCTTTCGATCTCGCTCGAAAGGGCCTCAGAACCACCGGTTGAGTACCGCGGCGACGCCGTCGTCCTGGACCGACTTGGTCACCTCGTCGGCGGCCGCCTTCACCTCGTCCGGTGCCGACCCCATGGCGATGCCGAGTCCGGCGTACGTCAACATCTCGATGTCGTTGCGGCCGTCCCCGATCGCGACCAGGCCGGCCGGATCCAGGTCGTACTGCGCGAGCGCGACCTTCAGCCCGGTCGACTTGTCCACACCTTCCGGCGCGATGTCCAGCCAGGCCGTCCAGCCGACGAAGTAGCTGACCCCGTGCAGGCCGAGACGTTCCGCCAGCTCGACGAAGTCCGCCTCCGACTGCTCCGGGTCCCGGATGATCAACCGGGTCACGGGTTCCGGCGCCAGCTCGTCGTCACCGACCACCCGGATCCGGGCGTCGTACCCGAGGTCGCCGTCCGGGAACGGCGCGGTCACCAGATAGCTGCCGTCGTGCTCCTCGACCGCCATCCGGGCGTTCGGCGCGTGCTCGCGCACCGAGGCGATCACCGTCGTCGGGTCGAACGTCCGCTCGTCGACCACCTCGCCGGCCGGGAACCGCATCGTCCGCGCACCGTTGCTGCAGACAACCAACCCGCCGGCGGCCAGGCCGAGCCGCTCGGCCACCGGCTTGCTGGTCTGCCAGCCCCGCCCGGTGGCCAGGATCACCGGGACCTCGGCCGCGGCTCGCCGGACCGCGTCGATCACGGCCGGCGACAGCTGGTCGTCGTGGTCGAGCAGGGTTCCATCGATGTCCAGGGCAACGGCCGTCGGCCGCGACGTCTCCGTCATTTCCCAACCGGTTCGAGGACCTCACGACCACCGACGTACGGACGCAGCGCGGTCGGCACCCGGACCGAGCCGTCGGCCAGCTGGTGCGTCTCCAGGATGGCGACGATCCAGCGGGTGGTGGCCAGCGTCCCGTTCAGCGTCGCGACCGGCTGCGTCCTGCCGTCGGCCTCGCGGTGCCGGATGTTCAGCCGGCGGGCCTGGAAGTCGATGCAGTTCGACGTCGAGGTCAGCTCGCGGTACCGGCCCTGCGTCGGCACCCACGCCTCGCAGTCGAACTTCCGGTACGCCGAGACGCCGAGGTCACCGGTGGCGGTGTCGATCACCCGGTAGCTCAGCTCCATCTTGTCGAGCATCTCCTTCTCCCAGTTCAGCAGCCGCAGGTGCTCCGCGGCGGCGTCCTCCAGGGTGCAGTAGGAGAACATCTCGACCTTGTCGAACTGGTGGACGCGGATGATCCCGCGGGTGTCCTTCCCGTGCGACCCGGCCTCCTTGCGGTAGCACGACGACCACCCGGCGTACCGGATCGGGCCGGCGGACAGGTCGATGATCTCGTCCATGTGGTAGCCGGCCAGCGAGACCTCCGACGTACCGACCAGGTAGAGGTCCGGGTCGGCCAGCCGGTAGACGTCGTCGTGCGCCGACAGGTAGCCGGTGCCGCCCATCACCTCGGGCTTGACCAGCGTCGGCGTGATCATCGGGGTGAAGCCGGCCTCGACCGCCTGCTGGATCGCCAGCTGCAGCATGCCGAGCTGCAGCAGCATGCCGGTGCCCTTGAGGAAGTAGAACCGCGAGCCGGAGATCTTCGCGCCGCGCTCCATGTCGATCGCGCCGAGCAGCTCACCCAGCTCGAGGTGGTCGCGCGGTTCGAAACCCTCGGCGGCGAAGTCGCGGGGCTTGCCGACCTCCTCGACCACGACGTAGTCGTCCTCGCCGCCGACCGGGGCCTCGTCGGACACCAGGTTCGGCAGTGCGCGGGCGAGCTCGTCGAAACGGTGGCCGGCGTCGTTCGCGGCGGCCTCGCTGGCCTTCACCTCGGCGGCCAGCGTCTTGGTCCGCTCCAGCAGCGCGGCCCGCTCGTCGCCCTTGGCCTGCGCGACCTGCTTGCCGAGGCCCTTCTGCTCGGCCCGCAGCGCCTCGAACGCGGAGATGGACGATCGACGCTCACTGTCGGCCACCAGGATCTGGTCGACCAGGTCCGCACTCTCACCGCGCTTGGTCAGGGCCGAGCGCACGACGTCGGGGTTCTCACGGAGCAGTTTCGCGTCAATCACACCCCGAGGGTATCGGGGCGTGTCAGAGCGGGCGAAGTCTGTTCGGGATGATGGGCTGTGCCTACGCGATCATGAGGGGGGAATCGAGCGGGTCATGCAGCACCACCCACCCAGTCATCTCGGCCGTGCGCTCACGGTCGTGCTGGGTGCACTGCCGTTCACCGTGATCACCCTGCTGGTGGCCAACCGCTGGGCTCCGCTGGAGCGCTGGGACCAGTCGGTCGCCGCCCAGGCCGCCGAGTACGGCGCCACCCGGCCGAACGTCGTGGATTTCTGGCACGTGGTCGGCGACGTGTTCCTGCCGTGGGCGATGCGCGGGGTGATAGTGATCGTCGGCATCTACCTGTGGCACCGGCGCGCCCGCCTGCTGACCGTCTGGCTGGTGGTCTCGGCCGGCCTGGAGCTGGGCCTGGTGCACGCGGTCAAGCACATCTTCGACCGGCCGCGCCCCCAGCAGATGCTGGTCGAGAACGACGGCTGGTCCTACGTCTCCGGCCACGCCACGGCCGCGTTCGTGATGGCCGGTGCGCTGGGTGTCGTCCTGCCGTCGGTGCGCGGCTGGCGACGGCGGTTCCGCCTGCTGGTGATGCTGCCGACGATCGCCGTCGTCTGGATCACCTCGGCCGACCGGGTCGCTCTCAACGTGCACTACGTCTCCGACGTGGTCGGCGGCTGGGCGCTCGGCCTGGCGATCCTCACCGCGACCTCGATCGGCTTCGGACTCCGGCCGGGACTGCGCCGGCGGCGCCGGCGTACGCCGTCCGACGACGACGGTACGACGGAGCCGCCGCGGGCCGCGGTGATCGTGAACCCGATCAAGGTCGGCGACGGAGTCGCGTTCCGGCGGAAGGTCACCCGGGCGCTCGCGGTCCGCGGCTTCGACGACCCGTTGTGGCTGGAGACCCGGGAGGACGACGCCGGGAACGCGATGGCCAAGCGGGCGATCGAGAGCGAGTCGGATTTGGTGCTCGTGGCCGGCGGCGACGGGACGGTCCGCGTGGTCTGCGCGGCGCTGGCGTACACCGGGATCCCGGTCGGCGTGATCCCGGCCGGCACCGGCAATCTGCTCGCCCGGAACCTGCACATCCCGCTCGACCTGGACGACGCACTCGAACGGATCCTCGACGGCCGCAACCGGCGGATCGACCTGGTCAAGGTGCACGGTGACGAGCTGGACACCGACCGGTTCGCGGTGATGGCCGGGCTCGGGCTGGACGCGGCGATCATCTCGGACGCGCCGCCGCACCTGAAGCGGCAGATCGGCTGGACCGCGTACCTGGTGTCGGCGGCCAAGAACATCAACCATCCGTCGGTGAAGGTCCGGATCGCGCTCGACGACGAGCTCGTGATCGAGCGCCGGGTGCGGACGGTCGTGGTCGGCAACGTCGGCATGCTGCAGGCGAACATCCCGCTGCTCCCGGACGCCCGGCCGGACGACGGACTGCTCGACGTTGTGGTGATCGCGCCGCGGCGGGTGACCCAGTGGCCGATCGTCGTCTGGCGGCTGATGACCCGGACGAACCGGCACGACATGTACCTCGAACGGTTCACCGGGCGGAAGGTGGAGATCACCGCATCGGTCGACGTCCAGCGGCAGCTCGACGGGGACCCGATCGGGCCGGGACGTTCACTGACCGCCGAGATCGAGGCCGGCGCGCTCGTGACCCGGGTGCCGAAGCGCCGCTAACCCTCGACCGTCGGGCCGGCCTCCTTCTGCAGGGTCTCGATCGCCTCTTCCTCCTCGGGCGACAGCTTGGACTCGCTCGCGAACGCCTTGATCTCCTTGGCGTACGTGCGCGCGTCGGCCCGGCTGTTGATCGAGGTCAGCACGACGCCGTCGCCCTTGTCGTCCAGTAGCGCGAGCGACCAGGAGAGCTTCCCGCCGGTGTCACCGAAGGCGTCGTACCGGACCACGGCCAGGTGCTGCAGCGTCTCGCGCAGTTCGCCCCGGGTGACCTCGAGCTCCTTGCCGAGTTTCCGCAGTTCGGACCGGACCGTGCCCGGCTTGGCCTCCGGCTGCGGAGCGGGCTCGGGGACCGGGGTGGCCGGCAGGTTGGCCGCCGTGGCAGCGCCGGACTGCGCCCGCAGCGCCTGGATGGCGAACACGAGGGCGAGGACCGCCACGAACAGGGCGGCGATCCCGAATGCGCCGGCTAACGTCGAAGACACGCACGGAAGCCTAAAGCATCTCTCGTCATGCCTGAGTACTCAGGTGATTGCGGAGAGTACCTGGGAACTGCTGCCCGGTGGACCACGCGATCGGGTGGTGTCAGCGGCAACGTAGATTCAGCGACGTGACACATTTGCCTGACCCAGGTCCCCAGCCAGGCGTTCACGACCTCGGATACGCCCGGCTCGACACCGATCGGCTGGAGCGTACCGGCGACGCCGAGGTGGTCTACGGCGCCGGCAAGACACCAGCACAGGTCGTCGAGCTGCTGCGCACCCTGCACGCCACTCACCCGTCCCACGCAGTACTGGCCACTCGCCTGACGGTCGAGGCGCAAGAGGCCGTCGGGGCCGCTTTACCGACCGCGGTGATCGACCCGGTCGGCCGTACGGCGGTCCTCGGTGAGCCGCCGGTACTGCGTGGGACTGTCGCTGTCGTCGCGGCCGGTACGTCGGACGCACCGGTGGCAGCCGAGGCGGTGACCACGGCGCGCGTGTTCGGCGCTGAGGTGGACGTGATCACGGACGTGGGTGTCGCTGGGCTGCATCGGATCATGGGCGTGCGGGAACGGCTGGACGCGGCCGACTGCCTGATCGTGGTCGCCGGGATGGAGGGTGCGCTGCCGAGCGTGGTCGGCGGGCTGGTCGGCGTACCGCTGGTCGCCGTACCGACATCGGTCGGGTACGGCGCCTCGTTCGGCGGGATCGCGGCGTTGCTCGGAATGCTCAACTCGTGTGCACCGGGTGTGACCGTGGTGAACATCGACAACGGCTTCGGGGCCGGCGTGTTCGCGGCCCGGGTGGCGCGCCGTTCGGCTCCCCGCGAAACCAAGGAGAACCCGTGAGGATCGCCTGGATCGACTGCTCCGCCGGCGCCTCCGGCGACATGCTCCTGGGAGCCTTCCTCGACGCCGGCGCCGACCTCACGTACGTCAATACCGCCGTAGCCGCCGTCGACCCGTCGTTGTCCGTCACCACCACCCCCACAGCCCGCCACCAGATCGCCGCCACCAAGGCAACGGTGAGGGTGGACGGCACACCCCACCCGGAATCCGTCCCGGCCGAGGACGCCTACGCGGCCGGCCACGGACACGGACACCGCCATGGGCACGGCCACGGTCATGGGCCCGGTCATGGGCCCGGGCATGGTGAGCACGAGCAGGACGGTCACACCCACGGACCCACTCGTGCGTGGGCTGACGTGCGCGCTCTTCTGGAGCAGGCCGGGCTGCCGGAAGCGGTTCGGGCCCGGGCTTTGGACACCTTCGCGCGGTTGGCTCGGGCGGAAGCTTCGGCTCACGGGGTCGAGCCGGACACCGTGCACTTCCACGAGGTCGGCGCACTGGACGCGATCGCGGACATCGTCGGCGTCGCCGCGGCCTCGGTCTCGCTCGGGCTCGACCGCGTCGTCGTGTCGACGATCGCGCTCGGCGGCGGTCGCCAGGTGCGCGGCCGGCACGGCGGCATCCCGATCCCCGGTCCCGCCGTGCTCCACCTACTCTCCGAGGCCGAAGCCCCGGTGGTCGGCGGCACCGCGCCGTACGAGATGACGACGCCGACCGGCGCCGCGCTGCTCGCCACGCTGGCCGACGAGTTCGGCATGCTGCCGCCGCTGCGGATCACCCGGACCGGCGTCGGCGCCGGCGGCCGCGACCCGGTCGAGGTTCCGAACATCGTCCGCGTGATCGTCGGCGAGACCACGGAGCGCCCGGCGACCGAACTGGTCTACGAGACCAACGTCGACGATCTCGACCCCCGCCTGTGGCCGCAGACTCTCGCCCGCCTCCTCGAGGCCGGCGCGGCCGACGCCTGGCTGACCCCGATCCTGATGAAGAAGGGCCGCCCGGCCCACACCCTGTCGGTGCTGGTCAGCAGCGTGAACGCCGACGCGGTCCGCCGGGTGATCCTCACCGAGACCACGGCCATCGGGCTGCGCGAGCACCCGATCAGCAAGCACGCCGCCGACCGCGAGTTCACCACCGTCGAGGTCGACGGCCAGCCGATCAGCATCAAGATCGCCCGGTACGACGGCCAGGTCGTCAACGTCCAGCCCGAGTACGACGACGTCGTGGCGGCCGCGGCCGAGCTCAAGCAACCGGTGAAGGCCGTCCTCGCCCGGGCGGTCGCCGCCGCGGAACCGCTCTGGCGCTAACGCCCGCTGTAGGGAGGGGCGAAGACCACCAGCAACGCCAGATCCTCGGTGACGTCGGTGAACCGATGCTCCTCCTCGGCCGGCACGAACAGCACGTCACCCGGACCGACCGGCTCGGACCCGCTGGGCGTCACCAGCATGGCCCGGCCGGTCGTGACGACGTAGATCTCGTCCTGGTGATGCGGGGCCTGATCGTCGACCCCGCCGGCCGGGATCGAGTAGGTACCCACCGACATCGAGTCGTTCCGTAGCTGCTCGACGTAGTCGTTCGGTTCGCGGTGTACGAAGACGCCCGCCCCCACCAGTTTCTTCACCCGGCGAGACTAGGGCACGTCTCCCCATTTCTCGCAGTCGCGAGCAGGTGCTCGGTGGGTGCAGCGCAAGGCGGAGGGCGGGGCTCGAAGTGGGGTTCTCCACGCCCCACCCTCCAACGCGGCGATGTGCCCCGCCGAGTGCCGCGCAGCACGCAGGGAATTGGGAGCCGTGCCCTAGTGGGCTTGAGCCTTCTCCGGCACGGCTTTCTGCTTGCGGCGTGGCCAGTCGTACGGCCACCACTGCGCGCCGCCCCGACGGGCCCACACGATCAGCCCGATCAGCACCGCCAGCTCGATCGCCGGGCAGATCGTGTCCCGGAGCCGGGCGCTGAACCACTCCAGCGAGTCCGACAGGCTCGCCGCGACCTGGCGGGCGTTCGGATCTCGACCCGGAACGTAGGCGATCGCGAGCATCGTCGTCCGGATCACCATCAATCCGTCGACCTTCGACGCCGCCACCGCGGCCAGCGCGACCCAGGCGATGACGTCGTACCAGGGTAGTGAGTACATCGCGGTCAGGATCCAGGCGATCGCGTAGATCGCGGTGTAGCGGATCGCGGCGGGGGTCGGGTCGTCCGGGTGCGTCTGCGGCACCAGCGACTTCGGGAACACCTGGGACAGCAGGATCGCGACCAGGATCAGCCCGAGCCAGGCGATGATCGCGAGGACCGTCCGGACCAGCGAGCCCGGCAGGAACAGGTCGAAGAAGCTCAGCAGCACCTTGTGCGGCGTACCGGTCGAGATGAACGACGTCTGCGACCGCGCCTGCTGGAATGCCTGCAGCCCGACCACCGCGTACAGGCTGCCCATCGCGAGCGCACCGCCGCCACAGAAGATCGCCGCCTTCCGCCGGTCCGCGCGCAACGCCCACAGCATCGCCACACCGACCAGCCCGATCGACAGTTTGGTGCAGCCCGCGACACCGATCAGGATGCCCGCCCAGAACACGTGCCGCCGGAACAACCACAGCGCGATTACCGCGAACATCACCGCGACTGCGTCGTTGTGCGCACCCGCCAGGACGGTCCACAGGATCAGCGGGTTGGCCAGGCCGAGCATCGCCACGCGCCGGCGGTTCGACAGGTTGGGCCCGACCAGTTTGAGCAGGACGAGGCCGGTGACGACCAGGCTGATCGCGACCGACAACTGCAGCATCCACACGGTCAGCTGCATCGAGTCGCCGCCGATCAGCGACGAGATCCACTGGATCCAGGTCGCGATCGGGCCGTACACGCTCCGCGCGCCCTGCCACGGCCGCTCGGTGGCGGCGATCACCGGGTCGTACCCGAGCCGGATCGTGTCCGCCGGCGCGGTCGTGTACGGATCGCCGCCGAGCGACATGATCCGGCCGTACGCCGCGTAGATCAGGACGTCACCCGAGGCCATCGGCGGCACCAGCGTGATCGCCGCCGTCGTACCGATGCCCAGGGCAACCAAGCGCTGGACCCGCGGCGCCCAGCCGTGCTTGAGAGCCTTGGTCGCGAGGAAGACGCCGTACCCGCCGAGCAGGATGGCGACGTAGATCATCGTCGTGACGAGCCAGTCGTTCGGCTTGCTGTCGAACCAGTACGACGGCAGCCAGGCGTGCCGGTTCGTCAGCGTCAGGACGACCACGGACGGACCGAGCAGACCGGCCGCGACGATCAGCGTCGTGCACGCCAGGTAGAGCGCGACCGCGCGACGACCGTAGCGACTCGCCAGCCAAAGGTCTGCCGTCTCGATGCTGGTGTCGCTGGTGCTCATTGCGACTTCCGCGGGAAGAGACTGCGCAGCGACCGCCCGCTACCGGCCGGGAGCGCGCTCCGCGCGGCCAGGGCACGGCGGACATGCAGGTACTGCCGGCCGCGGTGCAGTTGACCGCGCAGGTCCGTGCCCGTCGCCCGGTGCTTGACGTCGATCGGCACTTCGAGGATGCGGAAGCCCTTGCGGCCGAGGTCGATGCTCAGCGCGGTCTCCACCCCGAAACCGGCGGCCAGCGGTACGGCGGCGTCGAACGCGACCCGGGTCAGGCAGCGTTGACCGGACAGCGGCTGCTCCGGCGCCCAGCCGGTCGCCTCCTCGATCCCGGCCCGCGCGAGCCGGACGACGAACCCGTGACCACCGGCCTTGGAACCGTCCGCGCGCGTCTGCGCCGGCAACGTGCCGACGGTCATGTCCGCCCGGCCGGTCTGCACCGGCTCGATCAGCGGCGCCGCCGCGGTCGCGGAATCGGTCAGATCGGCGTCGAGGAAGAGCAGGTGCCGAGCGCGGGCGCCGTCGCGCTCCGCGACCGCCGCCGCCCCGGTCTCCATCGCCGCGGCCTTCCCCCGGTTCCGCTCGTGCCGCACGACGACCGCCCCGGCCCGCTCGGCGGCCTGCGCCGTACCGTCCGCCGAACCGTCGTCGACGACCACCACCAGGTCCACCCCGATGATCTTGTGCACCGCGTCCACGGTGGCCGCGATCCGCTCCGCCTCGTCCTTCGCCGGGATCACGCAGGCGACGGCTCGCTCGAAGGGCTCGGAAGGCAGATCATGACCGGACACAGCACCGCAGCCTAGTTGCTTCGCAGCCGATCGACCTCGTCAGTTCCGGACCGCTGTGGATATCTCGTTCTTTCGTACGACCTGTGGAAAACCCGGGAGGCCCACGGCGGATCACGGCATCTTCTCTGGCGAGAGCGGGCGGCGTGCGCCGTCTCTCACCGGGAGAAGTTGGAGGTTCAGGGATATTGTCGGACAATCAGACAGATTGGCAGGGCATCCGGCGCAGCGAGCGCCGCTGCCGTAGCGTGGTTGGGACGACCGGAGAAGGGACAGGCGGATGACCGAGGCTCAGGGAGTCGACAAGAGGTACGGCGTCGACAGCGAGGTCGGGCCGCTGCGGACGGTGATGCTGCACCGGCCGGGGAACGAGCTCCGCCGGCTCACTCCGCGCAACAACGACAAACTCCTCTTCGACGGCATCCCGTGGGTCGGCCGGGCCCAGGAGGAGCACGACGCCTTCGCGCAGGCGCTGCGGGACCGCGACGTCGAGGTGCTGTACCTCGGCGAGCTGCTCACCGAGGCGCTGACCGACCCCGAGGCTCGTTCGGTCGCGGTCACCGGTGCGATCGCGGACCTCCGGCTCGGCGACACCTTGCGCGACTACCTCCGTACCGCGCTGAGCGACCTCGACCCGGCGCGATTGGCCGAGGCGCTGATGGCCGGCGTACGGAACGACGAGGTCCGCGCCGGTGGCCTGGTCACGTCGCTGCTGGCGCACGAGGACTTCCTGATCGACCCCCTGCCGAACCTGTTGTTCACCCGCGACTCGAGCGTGTGGATCCGGGACTCGGTCGCGGTCACGTCGCTGGCGATGCCTGCCCGCGCGCGGGAGACACAACTGACCGAGCTGATCTACACCTTCCATCCGCGCTTCGCCGGGGCGGACAAGGTCTACGACCACCAGCTCGAACATGTCGAAGGTGGGGACGTGCTCGCGCTCGGCCCCGGCGTGCTGGCCGTCGGGGTGGGCGAGCGGACGACGCCCGCGGGAGTCGAGCGCTTGGCCCGTCGGGTCTTCGCGCAGGGGCTGGCGCACACCGTTCTCGCCGTGCCGATCGCGCAACAGCGGGCGACCATGCACCTCGACACCGTCTGCACGATGGTCGACGTCGACGCCGTACTGATGTATCCGAACATGGCCGAGGAGATGCGCGCGCACGCGGTCACGACCGACGGCGAGCAGTTGTACGTCGCCGAGCCCGAGCCGTTCCTGGTCGCGGCCGCGAAGGCGCTCGGGATCGACACGTTGCGGCGGATCGACACCGGCCTCGACCCGGTCACGGCCGAACGCGAGCAATGGGACGACGGGAACAACACCCTGGCGCTCGCGCCGCGGGTGTGCATCGCGTACGAACGGACCGTGGAGACCAACGCGCGGCTGGAGGAGTCCGGGATCGAGGTCATCCGGATCTCCGGGTCGGAGCTCGGCTCGGGTCGTGGCGGGCCCCGCTGCATGTCCTGCCCGGTCCTGCGCGCCCCGCTCGCAGTGGTCTAATCCGGGCCCGGAAAGCCCTGTGGTGATCACGGTGAGCCCGGCGACACGCGCAGTGAAATCGGGGCTTGTGGCGGACCATCAATCTGAGTACCCTTCATGCCTAGGCCCAGGCCCTGTTGCTCCCCCGTCAGCAGGACTTGGGCCGTCCACGTTCTCTCCCCCGGTTGCAGGCACCAGCCTCCCGTCGGGCGATTTCCTCGTCACCAGCCGATCCAACGGCCTAGACCACAACGGCCCGGAACCTGCCCACGGCTCACGACAACACCCGGCCCCGCGAGACGCGGAACCGGGTATCGCGTGGCGCTCCCGCGGATGCGGTGCCGAAATAATGGCTGCCGGACGGGTTGTCGCCGCCGGGGGTGCTGGTGAACCGCCGCCCAGCAGAATGCCGGGGCGTTGGTTCCGGCTGCCGCTCAGCAGCAGACAAGCTTGGCCAACTACCCGGGGCGGCTCCTGTTCGGCAGACTGGTTGGGGTCAGCGGATGGTCAGCTGGCGGCTGGAGAGGCCGGCTCGGGCGGCTCGTTCTTCGGTGGTGAGGTTGGCGTCGGCGGCAAGGGCCTTCTCGAGGGCGGCGGCGAAGTCGGCGGCCGGCTTCTCCACGTCGGCGGCTTCGGCGTCGGCGGGGAGCTCCCAGACAGGCGCCAGTACGCCGAGTGCTCGGAAGGAACCGATCAGGCGGCTGCCCTCGACCAGCTTGGAGGAGCCCGCCGCGTGCAGCCGGGCGAGGGCGTCCAGCAGCGTGTCCTCGCTGTGCGGCATCACCCAGCGCAGGTACCGGCGGTCGCCGATCTGCGTCCAGTACGCCGCTTCCACCGACTCCAGCCGGATGGTCGGCGCCGCGGCCGCGTTCGCGCGCTCCAGCCCGGCGGCGACCTCACCCGTCGGGTCCTCGACGTTCTCGCCGACCCAGTAGTCGAACCCTTCGTGCACCTTCACTTCGATCGGCTTCGAGGTGTCGATCAGGTCCTGCAGCCGCGGTCCGTCCTTCAGCAGGTCGCCCAGCTGGACCGGGTTGCCCGGCTCGGTCCTCAGTGCCGCGGTGATCGCGTGCCCGAGGTCGCGGCTCGGGTCACCCGACGACGCGTGCGTCTGCAGCCCGATCCAGATCGTCTCGTCGTCGCGCACCAGCCCCGGCATCGCCATCGGCAGCAGGGTGACCAGGTTGACCACCTTGCCGGCGTTGTCACCGGTCAGCACGACCTCCGCCGTGCCGGACGGGACGATCTCGCGGAAGGCGATCAGGTCACACTCGGACGGCAGCCCTTCGAACGGCCGCACCACGAACGAGTCGGCCTGCTGGGCCCGCTCCCGTCCGTGGCACTGCTTGAACCGCTTGCCCGATCCACACGGGCAGGGCTCCCGTGGGCCGACGTCCACCAGGTCGGCCGGGTCCAGCGTGACGGTCGTGTTCTTCGCGCGCTGCCGCGACTTCTTTCCCATAGGCCGCAGTCTTGCAGCCCGCCACCCCGATCAGCCAACTCGGGAAAGGTCAGCTCGGGATGATCGCGTGCACCGTGCGGTGGGTGGCGGCGGTGCGGACGTCCCACGTGGACGTGAGGACGTCGACGATGGCCAGACCGCGCCCGCCGATCGACTCGGGGTGGGCGTCGTCGATGCGTTGCGGCTCGGTGTCACCGCATCCGTCGGTCACCTCGACGTGGATACCGGCCTTGTCGATCCACCAGGCGGCGCGGACCTCGCCGGCGGGCAGCGGCGGTGCGTACCGGATCGCGTTCGAGAGCAGTTCGGACAGGACGAGTTGCGCGTCGTCACGAGCGGTTTCGGCGACCCGGGAGCGCTTGAGGTAGGCGGCCAGACGGCGACGGGCATCCGCTACCGCGGACACTTCGTGCGGCAGTACGACGTCCACAACGTTCACGTCGGCAGGCAAGGTCGCAGAGGACAAGCAGGGTCTCCTCGTTCATCGGAACAGCCATAAGCACATCTGCCCAGCTTCCGACCTGCGAAAACACCAACGTGTATTCCGTTACATAGCGGCGCGGGAGATCACATGTTCACCCGGCAAATCGAGACGGAATCGACAGAATTGAACGTTTCGATAACGCGTCGCATTCACATCACTACGCATCCGGACCGACCTTGTCCTACGTCGCGAGCCACCCCGCACCTCGGCTGCCGGACCGGGATCACCGGCGCGGTTGGCGTCTGCGCGGGTAGGTGTACGAGGGAAGCGGCGGCGTCGGGGACTCGGCGAGGATCCTCACCGCGGCCTCGGGACGGTCGCTGATGACGGCGTCGACGCCGATGTCACGGCAGTGCCGGAGGTCCGCGTCGGCGTTGACGGTCCAGACGTGCACCTGGTGGCCGTGCTTCTGCGCCCGGTCGACGTACTCCGGGTGGGCGGTGACGATCTCCAGGCTCGGGCCGGCGTAGGAGACGCCGGTGGGCAGCGAGCCGTCACGGAAACGGAGCGGTATCCGGTCCATCAGCAGGACCGTCCGCAACCCGGGCGCCATCGTCCGCAGGCGCCGCAGAGACAGCCAGGAGAAGCTCATCACCCGTGCAGGCGACTCGGTGCCGATCTTCGGGTGCGCCCAGCCGTAGCGGTCGAGGGCCTCGATCAGGCGGCGTTCGACCAGGCCGGCGTACCGGGTGGGGTGTTTGGTCTCGATCGCGAGCTCCAACGGACGGCCGGCGTCGCGGACCATGGACAGCAGCTCGTCCAGGGTGAGCACCTTGCGCATGTCCGGACTCGGCAGCTCGGCCTCGTCGTCGAGGTCCGCCCACGGGTTCTTCCAGGATCCCCAGTCGAACGCCTCGAGCTCCTCCAGGCTCATCGTGGACAGCACGCCGCGGCCGTTGGAGGTGCGCTCGATCCGCCGGTCGTGGACGCAGACGAGATGTCCGTCGGCGGTCAGCCGGACGTCGCACTCGAGGCCGTCCGCTCCTGCCTCGACCGCTCGGCGGTACGCCGCCAGCGTGTGCTCGGGACTGATCTCACTCGCGCCGCGATGGGCCACGACGCTCGGGCCCCGCCCGAGCAAGCTCTGCGCCATGAGGACAACTCTGTCACGCACTCAAGTCACCCAGTCAACGCAGCCACGCCGACGTCGGAAAACGATTGCTGACGGCCCCGCAGGACGGGTCGGAGAAAGTGTCGGTCGGAGTGGTGAGGATTGCCGCATGCAGATGCGGGCGGTGGTGCTGGACGGGCCGATCGAACCGGAGGAGCTTCGAGTACGCCGGGTGCCGGTGCCAGAGCCGCCACCCGGGTGGGTGCGGGTCAAGGTCGAGGCGTTCGGGCTGAACCGGTCGGAGTACCACCTGCGGGTCGGCTTGGCGTCGAACGCGCGGTTCCCGGTGATTCCCGGGATCGAGGCCACCGGGACGATCGATCTCGCGCCGGGCGGTGAGTTCGAGCC
>NZ_SMKR01000073.1 GCF_004348725.1 Kribbella turkmenica | reverse complement strand
CTACCCCAACCCCCGAATCCACCAACCGCACCAAAGCATCCCCGTAACACTCAAAATCCTCCGCAAACGACATAGCCGCCGCAACTCCTCAAATCGAGGTGTTGCGACGACCATGTGAACCCGAGGGGAAGCGGGCCCTTCGTCATGCCGGTGCCGGATCAGCGCGGAGGGAACTTCGAGGAGACCCAGTCGCGGACGCCGCCGAGGCCGTCGCCCAAGTCGCGGAGCAGCTTGGCCAGCGGGTCCTGGGAGCGGGCGAAGGCGTCGGAGTACGACTTGGCCGCGTTCTTCGCCTCCTGCGACATCGACGCCGTCGCGTCGTCGTGGCGCTTCGGGTAGGTGCCGGAGACGATCTGGGTGTACTCGCCCTCGTCCACCCAGCGTCGCAGCTCGTGCGCCCGGATGACGGCCAGCGGGTGCGACTGCGCCTCGAGCAGCAGCAGCTTCAGCACGCTGTCCCGCAGGTCGCCGGCACTCTCGTACTCCGTTCCCTGCGCCAGGAACGCCGTGGTGTCGAGCTCAGCGAGCTGACCGCCGCTGGCCAGCTTCATCTGGACCCGCAGCGCCACCGCCGGGTCCTGGACGGCGAGCAGACCGGCACGGTCGCCGGACAGCTCCGCCTTGCGGGACCACTCGTGCAGGGCGGCGATGATCGCCCGGAGACCGAGGGCGCCGATCGGCATCCAGTTCAACGCGCCGGTCAGCCGCATCAGCCAGAACAGCAGCGACTGGTAGAGCGCGTGCCCGCTCTGCGCATGGCCGAGCTCGTGGCCGAGGATGAACCGGAGCTCCTCCTCGTCCAGGCCCTGCAGCACGGCGCTGTTCACCACGATGAACGGCCGGTCCATGCCGATGGTGACCGCGTTCCACACCGGGCTGTTGGTGATGTAGAGCTCCGGCAGTTGCCGTACGTCGAGCGTCGTACCGGCCTCGGTGTAGAGCCGGTGCACGGTCGGGAACTGCCGCTCGTCGACCCGGATCGCCGAGCCGAGGAACTGCAGCCGGAAGGCCCGCTCGTTGATCATCCCGGACAGCTTCCGCAGGACGAAGTCGAACCCCTTCAGCTGCCGCAGCGCCACCAGGGCGCCCCGGTCCGCCGGGTGCTCCCACGCCCGCGAACTGATATCCGTCAACGTCGCCCGCTGCCGCGTGGGCCGCTCTTCGTGCTCGCTCATCGCTCCCCCTGCCTCGGCGTCATGTCCGTCCAAACTAGCTCGCCCTCGGGTCGCCGTGGTTTCAGCAACCAGGCGATCAGCAGCGTCGGCAGCCAACTCAGCGGCACGACCCACCAGCCGAGCCCGGTCTGGATCAGCCCGCCCATGAGCACCACGGTAGGGACCGTTCCGCACAGCCAGTACCAGAGCGCGTTCCACCCCGGGTACCGCCGCCCCCGCCGATGCCCGACCAACGCCAGCGGAATCGTCGCCGGCAGCGCGGCGCAGACACCGACAAGCGCGAGCACCGCCAGAAACATCGCCACCTGCGCCGGCGTGAACTCGATCGGCCCCATGGGAATCATGCGTCCCATCCTGCCGCCACCGAGCGCGGTGACCGAGCGTAGGAATACTCAGATCGTGAATGCAGGATGATGAGCCGGTGACGATCGCATGGTTGCAGCTGGTCGGTGGGGCGTATCTCGCAGAGGCGCCCGACCGTCATTCATTCACCGAGGATTTCAGCGGTCAGGTGACCGCGAGAGCGTGGGAGGCGCTCCAACACCTGACTGCAAAGCTGTTGGACGAGTACGACGGTGCCGCATGGCTCGCCCAGGGCGGATATGAGCGGGTCGCATTGCACTTGGAATTCCGGGCGAAGAAGCACGGCAGGGCGCGGCGAGCGGTGCCGGCGGTCGGGAGGTTGCTGACCCCGGACTTCTCCGTCGTCTGCCCGGAGCTTGCCGACATGACGGTCGCCGAGATGGTCACCTTCTTCGAGCCGGTTGTCCTGGACGCGCTGACCGTGGTCGGTGAGCGCAAGAACCTCGGGCCGTTGCCGCCGGCCGGGCAGGGGGGCGACTTGCCGTCCGTGCCCCTGATCCCGTTGATCGGCGAGCCCCGCCGTACGACGAGGAGCCGGGGGACTGCTTCGTGATCACGCGGGAGGCGCCGGACGGGCTCGCGCCAAAACTGATCGCCCGCTACGAAGCGGACCTCGAGCGGCTGCTCTCCGAGGAGGCGCTGGAGGCCGTGGTCGAGGCCGAGACCTCGCCGAAGGGCATGCGCTGGCTCGTCCGGTCACCGCGCCGGGGGCGTCGACGCGGAGCGTGACCGGCGGCGCCTTGAAGGCGGCGCGGTGACCGAGCGTAGGAATACTCAAATCGGGGCCTTAGCATCTAGCCTGGCTCGCATGAGTGAGGTTGATGGGGTGTGTCGCGAAGTTGATCGGCGCGACGACAAGGCGCGGGCGTGGGTGGCCGAGGCGATCCGGATCGTGGACGCCGACGCGAACCGGAGCGCGGACACGCACCTGCACGTGTTCCCGATGCCCGAGCTCATCGGCGTCGACCTGTACCTGAAGGACGAGTCCGTGCACCCGACCGGCTCGCTGAAGCACCGGCTGGCCCGGTCGCTGTTCCTCTACGCGCTGTGCAACGGGTGGATCCGCGAAGGCACCACCGTGATCGAGGCGTCCAGCGGCTCCACCGCGGTCAGCGAGGCGTACTTCGCCCGCCTGCTCGGCCTCCCGTTCATCGCGGTCATGCCGCGCTCGACCAGCCAGGAGAAGGTCGACCTGATCGAGTTCTACGGCGGCCGCTGCCACTTCGTCGAACGCTCCGGCCAGATCTACGGCGAGGCGAAGCGCCTGGCCGAGGAGACCGGCGGCCACTACATGGACCAGTTCACGTACGCCGAACGCGCCACCGACTGGCGTGGCAACAACAACATCGCCGAGTCGATCTTCGGCCAGTTGAAACTCGAGCAGTACCCGATCCCCACCTGGATCGTCGTCGGCGCCGGCACCGGCGGTACGTCGGCCACCATCGGCCGCTACGTCCGCTACCAGCGCTACGACACCTCGGTCGCCGTGGTCGACCCGGAGAACTCGGCGTTCTTCCCGGCGTTCGAGGCCGGCGACGACGACTTCTCCACCGGCCGCCCGTCCCGGATCGAAGGCATCGGCCGCCCGCGCGTCGAGCCGTCGTTCGTCCTCGGCGTGGTCGACCGGATGATCTCCGTCCCCGACGCCGCCTCGATCGCCGCCATGCGCTTCTGCTCGCAGGTCACCGGCCGGCTGGTCGGCGGCTCCACCGGGACCAACCTCTGGGGTGCGCTCCGCCTGGCCGAGGAGATGCGCCGGACCGGGACGCGCGGCAGCATCGTCACACTGCTGTGCGACAGCGGGGAACGCTACGGCAACACGTACTACGACGACGCGTGGCTGCGGACCAACGGGATCGACATCGCGCCGTACATGGCGACGCTGGAGGCGTTCGCGACGAGCGGACGGTGGCGAGAACCGGTGAAGAGGTAGTGGCTACGTAGCACGCGTGGGCGATCACCCTCCGAGAGCGAGCCCGATCGCCAAACCGACCGCGTACAAGAGCTCCGTGAGTCCCGTGTTCTTCAGTACCGGAATGAGCGCCGGGCCGACCGTGTCGCTGACGACCACCTTGACCGACTTCACCGCCAGCGGCAGAGCGATCCACGCGAGCAGGGCCCACGGAGTCGCGAGCGCTGACACAGCCGCGAGGATGAACGCCACCGCTACCAGCCCGGCGTACAGCCGACGCGAGCGCACAGCACCTAGGACGACCGCCAGCGTGCGCTTCCCGGTGACCGTGTCGGTGGGGATGTCACGCAGGTTGTTTGCCACCAGCAGCGCACACGCGATCGACCCGATCGCGACGGCACCCGCAACCGCCGTCCAGTGCAAGGACTCAGCTTGCACGTAGGCAGTGCCCAGCACCGCGATCAGCCCGAAGAACAGGAAGACGCTGACCTCGCCCAGCGCGCGGTAGCCGTACGGCCGCTTCCCACCGGTGTAGAACCACGCACCGACGAGGGAGGCCGCGCCCGCGACGAGCAGCCACCAGCTGGAGGTCGCACACAGGACTATTCCGAGTACGGCGCCCACTCCGAAGCAGGTGAAGGCTGCGGCCTTCACCTGTTCCGGGGTGGCGACTTTGGCGCCGACCAGGCGGAGTGGGCCGACACGGTTTTCGTCGGTGCCGCGGATGCCGTCGCTGTAGTCGTTGGCGTAGTTGACGCCGATCTGCAGGGCCAGGGCAACGCCGAGGGCGAGCAGCGCCTTCCACCAGACGAAGCCGTCCAGGTAGGCGGCCGCGCCGGTTCCGACGAGGACGGGTGCGATCGCGGCGGGCAGGGTGCGTGGGCGCGCGCCGTCGATCCACTGGGCAGGGGTGGCCATGACTGCCGATTCTGTCAGCACGGAACGGGACCGCGCCGACCGGCCCGGACAGCACCACCGCCGGAGCCATCGCGACCGGGCCGTACGCTCGGTGCTGACATGTCTAGCTTGCGCCTGGTCCCCGGTACGCCGGATGCCGTGCTGTCCGCGCTCACCGCCGTACTGGACGGCAGGGGTACGCCGTTCGCCCCGGTGCCGGCGGATCCGGCAGCCGCGGCGCGGGTCCGGCAGGCGGCCGCACCGGACGAGCCGCTGGAGCACGACTGTGCTGTGGTGCTCACCACATCCGGGTCGTCCGGTGAGCCGAAGGGCGTCCTGCTGTCCCGGGACGCACTGATCGCGTCAGCCACTGCCACCCATGACCGCCTCGGCGGACCGGGGCAGTGGCTACTGCCGATGAAGCCGTACTTCGTCGGCGGCTTGCAGATCCTCACCCGCTCGGTGGTGGCCGGCCTGGCTCCGGTGGTCGCCGGTGACAGCTTCACCGAGGCCGCCCGGAGACTGACCGGCCCACGCCGCTACACCGCGATGGTGCCGACCCAATTGGCCCGCTACCTCGACACCGACCTGGACGCGCTGCGCTCGTTCGACGCGATCATCATCGGCGGCGCCGCGACGCCGGCCCCACTGAAGGCCCGCTCGGCCGAGGCCGGTGTCACTGCGATCCCGGCGTACGGCATGACCGAGACCGGCAGCGGCTGTGTGTACGCCGGGGAGCCCCTGGACGGGACGTCGGTCGCGCTGGACGACGGGCGGATCCTGATCAAGGGCACGACTCTGTTCTCCGGATACCGGTTGCGGCCCGAGTTGACCGCGGAGGTGTTGCGCGACGGCTGGTTCCGGACGCAGGACCGGGGCGAATTCATGGACGGGCGGTTGCGGGTGATCGGCCGGGTGGACGACGTGGTCATCTCCGGCGGGGTCAACGTCACGCTGCCGACCGTCCAGGCCCGGCTGCTCGAGCATCCGCGGGTGAAGGACGCCGTGGTGCTGGGCGTGCCCGACACGGAGTGGGGGACCCGGGTGGTCGCCTTCGTGATCGGCGACCCCGGCCGCGACGAACTGCGTGACCACGTGGCCGAGACGCTGCCGCGGACGTGGGCGCCGCGTGCGGTGATCCGGCTGGACGCCCTGCCGATGCTTGCCTCAGGCAAGATCGATCGGCAGCGGCTGCTGGAGGAGCTGCGGTGATCACGTACTCGATCGGCCTGAAGAACAGGTTCCGCGGCATCACCGTGCGCGAGGGCATGCTCTTCGAGGGCCCGGCCGGTTGGGCGGAGTGGAGCCCGTTCCTCGACTACGACGATGCCACCTGCGTCCCTTGGCTGCAGGCAGCGCGGGAGGCGGCAGTCGACGGATGGCCGGTGCCGGTGCGGACCGCCGTACCGGTGAACTGCACAGTGCCCGCGGTCGGTCCCGAGAGAGCGGCCGAGATCGTGCGAGGGTCCGGGTGCGGCACTGCGAAGGTGAAGGTCGCCGAGCCCGGGCAGACGCTGAACGACGACCTGGCCAGGGTCGAGGCCGTACGGGACGCCATCGGGAGCGGCCAGGTACGGATCGATGCCAACGGCGCGTGGTCCGTGGACGACGCCGTCACCAACCTCAGGCAGCTCGCGCGTTTCGACCTCGAATACGTGGAGCAGCCGTGCGCGGCCGTCGAGGATCTCGCCGCCGTCCGAAGGCGCACCGACGTGCCGATCGCCGCGGACGAGTCGATCCGGCGGGCCGAGGACCCGATGCTGGTGAAAAAGCTCGAGGCGGCCGACGTCGCCGTACTGAAGGTGCAGCCGATCGGTGGCGTGCGGGCCTGCCTGGAGATCGCCGAACAGATCGGGCTGCCAGTCGTGGTCTCGTCGGCCCTCGAAACCTCGGTGGGCATCGCTGCGGGGGTCGCTCTGGCTGCTGCCCTTCCTGAGCTGCCGTACGCGTGCGGATTGGCCACCGTGTCCATGTTCACGGGCGAGGTGGTCGCAGACCCCCTGCTGCCGGTGGACGGCTTCCTGCCGGTGAAGCGGGTGCAGCCAGACACTGCGTTGGTGAACGCCGCGCGAGCGGACGTGGCCAGGACTGCGGTGTGGGAAGAGCGCCTGAGCCGAGTGCAGAAAAGGAGTGCCGGATGAACCCGTCCACGGCGTTCGCGACTGTGGTGGTCGACGAACTGATCCGCTGCGGCGTCCGCGAGGCTGTGATGGCGCCGGGTTCCCGGAGCGCACCGCTGGCGCTGGCGCTCGCGGAGGCCGATCGTGCCGGTCGGCTGCGGCTGCACGTCCGGATCGACGAACGGACGGCGGGATTCCTCGCGATCGGCTTGATCCGCGGAACCGGACTCCCGGTACCCGTGGTGACGACCTCGGGTACCGCGGTCGCGAACCTGCACCCGGCTGTCCTCGAGGCGTCGCACAGCGGACTGCCGCTGATCGTGCTCAGTGCGGACCGGCCGCCCGCGTTGCGGGGGAGTGGCGCCAACCAGACGACCGACCAACTGAAGGTGTTCGGGTCCGCGGTCCGCCTGTTCCACGAGATGGGTACGCCGGTACGCGAGGTCGGCCAGGTTGCGTACTGGCGCTCGCAGATCGCCCGGGCCGTGGCCGTCGCAGTGGGTGCGCGGTCCTCCGATCCCGGGCCGGTGCAGCTCAACTGCCCGCTCGCCGAGCCGCTCGTGCCGACGGACGGGCCGGAGTGGCCGGAGCCGCTGGACGGTCGCAGTACGGGTCCTTGGACCGCGATCCACGCGGCAGCCGGACAGCCGTCCGCTGTTCAGCCTGGCCCGAAGACCGTGGTGGTCGCGGGCGATGGCGCCTCGCAGGCTGCACGGCTGGTGGCGGAGGCCGGTCAGTGGCCGTTGTTCGCCGAGCCGTCCAGTCGCGCCCGGACCGGCCCGGCGGTCATCGCGTCCTACCGGTTGTTGCTTCAGGCAAGCTCGTTGGCCGGCGAGATCGAGCGGGTCCTGGTGTTCGGGCACCCGACGCTGTCGCGGCCGATCTCGAAGCTGCTGGCGCGGCCCGACGTCGAGGTGATCGTGGTGTCCCCGGCCGGGCTGTGGCCGGACGCGGCCCGGCGTGCGGCGGCCGTGGTCACCGGGCTCGAGGTGGCCGGCCCGGACAGCACGGACTGGCTCGAACGCTGGCAGCACGCCGACCAGCTGGCGCGCCCGGTGATCGACAAGGTGCTCGCCGACGGTCTCACCGGCCCCGGGATCGCGGCCATCGTCGGTGCGGCGGTCGGCGCCGACGGCATGCTCGTGGTCGCGTCGTCGAACCCGGTCCGCGACCTCGACCTCGCGCCGGTCGTCCCGATCCGGACGATCGCCAACCGTGGGCTGGCCGGGATCGACGGGACCGTCTCGACGGCGGTCGGTGCCGGGCTGGCGAACGCCGGACCGACGTACGCCCTGATCGGCGACCTCGCGTTCCTGCACGACGCGAACGGCCTGATCATCGGCCCCGACGAGGCGCGTCCCGACCTGCGGATCATCGTCGTCAACGACAACGGCGGCGGCATCTTCTCCACGCTCGAGCAGGGCCACCCGGACCACACGACACACTTCGAGCGCGTCTTCGGTACGCCGCACGACACCGACCTGTCGGCGCTCTGCGCGGCCACGAGAACCCCGTACACGCTGGTCGAGACCCCGGACGCTCTGCGTGCCGCACTCGCTCCGACCGTCGCCGGTCTGGACGTCGTGGAAGCCCGCGTGCCGCGGACGGCCCACCGGCCGCTGACCGAAGCGCTGGTGGCCGCGGTCAAGCAGCAGTAGCCCGCACCGGCAGTTTCCGCATCGGGTGAAGTGTGCGGAGGTGGTTGAGCAGCGGCGCGATCGTGGCGATCGCCAGTGCGGTCGTGGTCAGGATCGGGATGGTCGCGCCGCGCAGTGACGAGTTGAGCGGTGCGGCGATCGTGAAGATCAGGCTCACCGCTGTGATCGTGGTGACCAGCCGGTGACCCGGCCGGGCGACCGCCAGGAACGGCAGGCACCACAGGAAGTACCAGTCGTGCGCGCTCGGCCCCAGCAGCACCACGGCCAGCAGCGCGATGCCCACAGCCCGCGCCGCGTGATGGATCGACGACCGCAGACTCAGTACGGCGATCAGCGTGACGGCCGTGACCATCCCGACCAGCCGGACGATCTGCAGCGCCTGTTCGGCCGCGGTGTCCTCGCCGAGCCAGCCGAGTACGCCGGACGCCGCCATCCCGATCAGATTCGCGATCGAGAACGGCGAACGAACCAGCCCGGGGACGTCGAGTGCACTCAGCCAGCCCGACCCGACGCCGGTCAGCTCGCCGACCGTCACGAGCGTCAGCACCGACACCGCCCCCGCGATCGCCAGGCTGGCGAAGCGAAGCGCCCGTCCGGCCAGCGGACTCATCACGGCCGCGATCGCGATCACCACCAGCCCGCCCGGCAACTTCACCGCCGCCGCGGCGCCGGCCACGACTGCCGCCGTACCCCACCGGCCGGTCAGGGCCAGAGCGAAGGCACTGCAGGCCAGCCCGAGCATCAGTACGTCGTTGTGCGCGGCACCGATGCCGTGGGTGATCAGCATCGGGTTGGCGACCACCAGCCAGGTCGCGAACACCGGGTCGACCCGGCAGGCGGCTGCCAGCCGTGGCACAGCCCAGGCGATCAGCACGATGCCCGCGACTGCGAGCAGGCGGTGGGCCAGCATCAGCACGTACGGGTCCATCGTGAGTCGTGCGAGCAGACCGCCGTACGCGAGGGGCAGCGGCCCGTACGGCGCCGGGGTCTGCCTCCACATCGGGTCGACCGCCTCGACGATGTGGCCGGACAGCACGCCGGGGCCCACGTCGTACGGGTTGAAGCCCTCCGCGACCAGAGCGCCTTGCGCGGCGTAGCTCCACGCGTCCCGGCTGAACAGCGGCGGGATCAGGAGCAGTGGCGCACTCCAGTACGCCATCATCCGCACCAACGGCGGCTTCTGGCCGCCCATCACCTGCCGGCCCACGGACAGCCAGGCCCAGGCCATCAGCCCGAGCCCGGCCACCATGAACGACAACCCGACCATCCGGCCGGGCAGACTGGCCCGCAGGTCACCGGTGACGGGGAACGACGCCACCCACGAGGAGGGCGGCACCACCGACGTCACCAGACTCGCCGCGCCGACCACGACGGAGCCGACCACCCCTCGGACCATCGGTGACCGCATGCCCGGACGCTAACCCCACCGGGCGACGCACCGATGAACAGCGGCTTACCTACGCGGATTCCTTGCGGAAGGTGCGGGCACCGACCGCGAGGCCGACGACCGTCAGCAGGACGACCCAGAACAGGCCCCAGAGCGACGAACTGTTGTCGATGTCGCCGCGGAACAGTGCGCGGACGCCGTTCACCACGTGCTTGAGCGGACTGATGTCGGACAGCCGCTGCAGCCAGGTCGGGCCGATCTGCATCGGCAGCAGGATCCCGGACAGCAGCAGGAGCGGCATGGCGATGCCGTTCAGCAACGGCGCCAGCGCGTCCTCGCTCTTGGTGATCAGCGCGACCGAGTACGACAGCGACGCGAACGTCGCGCCGAGCAGGGCCACGATCACCAGCGACAGCAGTACGCCGCCCCACGGTGCCCGCAGGCCGAGCGGGATCGCGGCGATCAGCAGCACCAGCGTCTGCACGACCAGGACGACGACGTCGCGCAGTACGCGACCCGCCATCAGGGCCATCCGGGACGCCGGCGTGACCCGGTCGGCCTCGATCACACCCGCCCGGTACTCCGCGATCAGGCCGAAGCCCACGAACATCGCGCCGAACATGCCGAGCTGGACGATCAGGCCGGGAATGAACACCTGGTAGGCGTTCGTGGTCGCCCCCTGGCTGATCTGCGCGGTGATCGGCTTCAGCAGTGGGCCGAACAGGAACAGGTACAACAGCGGCTGGCTGAGCATCAGGAACGCCCACATCGGATTGCGCAGCGTCAGCCGCATCGCGCGGTGAAAGACGATCCAGGTCTCACGAAGGGTGTTCACGCGACCGCCTCCTCGGTCTCCACCGGGGTGTCCTCGTCGCGGAGCGAGCGGCCGGTCATCGTCAGGAACACGTCGTCCAGCGTCGGGCGGTGCACCTCGACCCCGTTCAGCTCGATGCCCTGGGCATCGATCTGGCGAAGCAGGCCGGGCAGCACCGAGCCGCCGCGGGGGATCCGGAAGCCGACCACGTCGCCGTCGGACTCGACCTCGACCGCGCCGTCCAGCTCCTGCACGATCTTGCTGACCGCGGGCGCGTGCGCCGCGTCGGCGAGGCTGAGCCGGACCGCGTCGCCGGAGACCTGCTGCTTCAGCGCGTCCGGCGTGCCGGAGGCAACGATCTTGCCGTGGTCGATGACCAGGATCCGGTCGCAGAGCGCGTCCGCCTCGTCCAGGTAGTGGGTGGTGAGGAAGATCGTCGCACCGCGGTCCCGCAGGCCGCGGATGTGCTGCCACAGGTTTGCCCGGGCCTGCGGGTCGAGGCCGGTGGTCGGCTCGTCCAGGAAGATCAGCCGCGGGTCGTGGATCAGGCCCATCACGATGTCCAGCCGCCGCCGCTGGCCGCCGGACAGGGTCTTGCACTGCCGCCGCCACAGGCCGGTCAGGTCGAGCTCGTCGAGCAGCCGCTGCCCGTCCGCGGCCGCCTTCGCCTTCGGTACGCCGTACAGCCGGGCGTGGTCGACGACCTCGTCGCCGGCGATCGCCTCCGGTAGGGTCGAGCCGCTCTGCGGCACGTAGCCGATCCGGCGGCGGACGCCGACCGGGTCCTTGGCCAGGTCGCAGCCGGCCACGGTCGCGCTGCCCGCGGTCGGCGTGATCAGGGTCGCGAGCATCCGCATCGTGGTGGTCTTTCCGGCGCCGTTCGGGCCGAGAAAGCCGACGATCTCCCCGTCGGCGACGTCCAGATCCACCCCTTGCACGGCCTGCACCGGGCCGCGTTTGGTCTTGAAGGTACGCACCAGTCCGCGCGCTTCGATCATCATCCGGCCAGTGTCGGTGATCAATGTTGAATAGTCAATGTTGATTATTCGACCGGCACGCGCAGCAGTCAGGAGCGGGGCCGGTCAGTCGGCCGGCGGGGTGGGGATCTCGCCCCAGTGGGTGATCATGCCCGGGTAGGGGGCCCAGTCGGGCGGTTCGCCGCCGAACGAGTAGTCGCCGGCCTGGACCCGCTCCCGGAACGACCGGGTCCACTCCAGTTCGCCACGGTCGCGGGCGGCGGTGATCCGGAACATCTCGATGATGTGGTTCGGCGTACCGGGATCCTCGAGAACCTGCCGCTCCGCGAACGGCTCGGCCTTCTGTCGCTGTTCCAGCTGGGCGATCCGCGCCTCCAGGGCGGCCAGCACCTCGTCCCGCTGCAGCGACCAGAGGAAGCTCAGGGTCACCATCATCCGGTCGGGGCGGAAGCCGTCCACGTTCCACAGCATCTGCCGCAGCAGGGAGAAGTACTCCGTCTCGCCGTCGGTCGTCAGCTTGTACGACGTACGCCCGGGCCGGTCGCCTTCGTCGAGCTCCTGCAGGTAGCCGTGCTTGGCCAATGTCCGCAGGCCGGTGTAGATCGAGCCCGGGTTGATGTTCGCCCAGTCCTGGACGTTCCAGGTGAGCAGCTCGCGGCGCAGCTGGTACCCGTAGGCCGGCTGGAAGATCCGCACGACCCCGAGCAGCAGCAACCGCGTGGTGGACATAGCCGCAGTGTAATTCCGGGCGACCGTGACCGGAGGGCGGGCGTAGTCTGCGGACGCATGGACGTGCGCGTGACGAGCGACCCGGCCGCCTTCCGGCGGACGGTCTTCCCCTTCCTGCAACGGGATCCGGTGCTGCACACCATCATCATGACCAACGTCCACCGGCGCGCCACCGCTCCCGCTGAGCAGCAGCCCGGGTACTACGTCTCGGTGCGCGAGGGCGATGGCGATGTGGTCGGGGCGGCGATGCGCACCCCGGGCCGTGGTGTGTACCTGGGAGCGCTACGACCCGAGTACGCCGAAGCCGTGGCCGATGCGTACCTCGACGTACTGCCTGAGCTCGGCGGCGTGGCGGGGGACCGGCCGGCGGTCGAGAGTTTCGCCGCGCGGTGGTCCGCACGACGCGGCGTCACCGGGACCGAGACCAGGGCGACGCGGTTGCACAAGCTCAGCACGCTGACTCCGCTGTCCGCGCCCGGGTCGGCCCGGCTGATGAAGGACGGCGAGGTCGAACTGGTCGCACGCTGGGCGAGGGACGGCTTCCCGGAGGAGCTCGGCGACCCCGACTGGGCCGGGCAGCAGCTGGCCGGCGAAAGCCTGTGGATCTGGGAGATCGACTCCGAGCCCGTCAGCATGGCCGGGCACCACCCGCCCGTCTTCGGCGCCTGCCGCGTCGGCCCGGTCTACACCCCACCCGAACACCGCCGCCACGGTTACGCCGGCGCCCTCACCAGCCACGTGACCGCCACGATCCTTGCCGCAGGCAACCAGGCGTGCCTCTACACCGACCTCGCCAACCCCACGTCGAACAAGATCTACTTCGACGCCGGCTACCGCCCGCTCGCCGACTTCATCGACATCGAGTTCACCCCACGATGAACGACCCTCTGGTGGGTTGACCCACCAGACTGTGGGTTCACCACCCGGAGTCGCGTTGGCCAACCCGCTGTCTGGTGGGTCGACCCACCAGACAGCGACGTACGGGCGTCGGCCGTGCAGATCGCCCGACCGGTTCCGCGGGGAGTCAGATGTCGGTGGATTCGCCGGGGGTGAGGGGAAGGTACGGGCGGCCGCCTTGTTCGCTGAGCCAGCGCTTCAGCATGCCGAGGCCGACGGGGCTGAGGAGGGCGTCGTGGATGCCGACGGTCTGCTGGGACTCGACGGTACGGGCGTACTCGATGGCCGGCGGGAGGGAGAACCACGGGCCGGCGATCGGCACGAGGTTGGTGTGGACCTGGCGGTCGGGCGGGGTGAAGGAGTCGCCGGGGTGGTAGACGGCGTCCTCGATCAGGTAGCCGACGTTCTCGCACGGAACACCCAGCTCCGGCAGGATGATCGCGTGGTCCTTGCCATAGGCACGTACTGCGAACCCGGCCGCCTCGAAGGACTGCCCGTCCGCGACCACGCTGACCCGGTCGCCGAGATCACCGAGCTGCGCGGCGACCCCGGCGTTCGTGTAGACCGGCACCTCGAGCGCGGAGAGCCGTTCGACGTCCAGGTGGTCCGGGTGCTCGTGCGTGACCAGCACCGCGTCCGCGCGCTCGAACGCGGCGTCCTCGCTGAACGTTCCCGGGTCGACGAGCAGGACCTTGCCGTCCTTCTCCAGCCGGACACAGGCGTGCGCGAACTTGGTGAGCTTCACAGTCAGTCTCCCAACGCGTCTCTCATCGGAACCAGCTTGGCGTTCGTCTCGGCCAGCTCGGCGGCCGGGTCGGAGCCGGCCACGATCCCCGCGCCGGCGAAGATCCGCATCCGTCGCGGGTCGGCCGGGTCGGCCTGACCGCAGCGCAGGGCGATGCACCACTCGCCGTCCCCGGCCGCGTCCATCCAGCCGACCGGTCCGCTGAACCGGCCGCGGGTCATCCCCTCGATCTCGCCGATCAGGTCGCGCGCCAGGTCGGTCGGCGTACCGCAGACCGCTGCCGACGGGTGCAGCGCGGCGGCCAGGCCGAGCGCGGAGGCGCCGTTGGCGGCCACCCCGGCGACGTCGGTGGCGAGGTGCATCACGTTCGGCAGGTGCAGCACGAACGGCGTCTCCGGCACGTTCATCGACGTGCAGTGCGGCTCGAGCGCGTCGGCGACCGACCGGACGGCGAACTCGTGCTCCTCCAGGTCCTTGCTGGACCGGGCCAGCGACGCGGCCAGCGCGAGGTCGTGCGCGTCGTCCCCGGTACGGCGGATGGTCCCGGCCAGCACCCGGGACGTGATCAGCCCCTTCTCCCGGCGGACCAGCAGCTCGGGGGTTGCCCCGATCAGCCCGTCGACGGCGAACGTCCAGCAGTTCGGGTACGCCGACACGAGCCGGCGCAACGGCCAGCGCAGGTCGATCGGCTGCTCGGCGATCGCGATCAGGTCGCGGGCGAGCACCACCTTGTCGAGCTCGCCGGCGGTGATCCGCTTGATCGCGTCCGCGACGATGCTCGACCAGTCGGTCCCGGACCGCGCGCCGTCGGCGAACGCGACGTCGTGCACCGGTGCCGGCTCCTGGACGACGAGGTCCGGCGGCGCGGCCAGCGAGGAAGCGGGCGAGACCGTGGTCACCCAGGTGGTCCCGGCGCGGCGGCCGACGATCACCTCGGGCACGACCAGCTCCCCCGGGTCGTCGTCGGTGAACCCGAACGACCCGAAGCAGACCAGCCCGGACCCCGGTACGCCGACCTCGTCGCGAACGACCGCGGCCGCCACCAGGTCCTGCCACCACGCCACCGCGTCCTGGAAGCGGTTGCTTCCGGCAACGTCGAGGCGGGCGGCGACACCCCAGCCGACGTGACCGTCGCCACGCCGTACCCAGGCCAGGGCCCCTTCGGCGGGCAGGTGGTCCATCAGCTGTGCCGACACGCTGTCGACCCGCTGGCTGCGAATCACCAGATGGGGAGCCTGGCTCCCGACCGGCTCAGACAAGCTCACCGCACCACTCCTCGCTCGCGGCACGACCCCGGATCTCGACGGCCGGCCGGCTCCCTGGAGATGCACTCACGAGATGCAAGCGTATGCCTGCCCCTCGTCCAGCCGTTTCCGGCGCCCGCCGTACCCGTGATCAACCTCGCGTCCTGCACCGTCCTCCGCACACCAGCTCCGGCGCCCCTCCGAGGTGCCCATCCGGACGCCGGAGCCGGCGGACGGAGGACGATGCAGGACACTGGACAGGTGACTCGCGCAGATCTGTCCAAGGAACCGCAGGCCGTCGCAGCCATGTTCGACAACGTGGCGGAGGGGTACGACCGGACGAACGCGGTCGCGACGATGGGCCTGGAGAAGGCGTACTGGCGGCCGCGGACGTTCGCCGAGATCGCGCCGCGGAAAGGGATGAGGATCCTCGACCTGGCCGCCGGGACCGGGGCGTCGAGCGTCAAGCTGCGAGAGGCCGGAGCCGAGGTGGTGTCCTGCGACTTCTCGGTCGGGATGCTGCGGGTCGGCAAGCGGCGTCACCCCGAGCTCGACCTGATCGCGGGCGACGCGCTGCGCCTGCCGTTCGCCGACGGCACCTTCGACGTGGTGACGATCTCCTGGGCGCTGCGGAACGTGAACGACGTCACCGTCGCGCTGAAGGAGATGCTCCGGGTCACCCGGCCCGGTGGACGGCTGGTCGTGCTCGAACAGTCGCACCCGACCTGGAAGCCGTTCCGGGTGCTCTATCTGGAGTACATGATGCGAGCCGTGCCGGTGGTCGCGAAGGCGGTGTCGAGCAACCCGGACGCGTACGAGTACCTGGCCGAGTCGACCCGGGCCTGGCCGGCCCAGGAGCCGCTCGCCCGGACGATCGAGGACTCCGGCTGGACCCGGGTCCAGTGGCGCAACCTGACCGGCGGTCTGGTCGCCATCCACCGGGCGGTCAAGCGCGGTTAAATTTCGCAAGGAAAACAGCGCATAAATCGGTTGCTACCAAGGGATTCAGGGCCGGTTTCGTGTCCGAGTCAGGCAGTCCTAGACTGTCGGGTGTCGAGGCTTCGTGAATCCCTTCACGAGCGCACATAGCCCAAGTGACCCTTCCAGTCCGGGAATCGAGATGAGCCAGAGCGTGCCGAGCGGGCAGCAGGCGGAGACCGCTGACGTGATCGTCGTCGGCGCCGGACCCGCAGGCTCCGCCGCCGCCTATCACCTGGCCAGCGCCGGGCTCGAGGTCCTGCTGCTGGAGAAGACCGCGTTCCCGCGGGAGAAGGTCTGCGGCGACGGGCTCACCCCGCGCGGCACCAAGCAGCTGATCAACATGGGCATCGACATCTCCGGGGACGCCGGCTGGATCCGGAACTACGGTCTGCGCATCCAGGGCGCCGGGCACGTGCTGCAGCTCGACTGGCCGGACCTGTCCAGCCACCCGAACTACGGCCTGACCCGGAACCGGATGGACTTCGACGACATGCTGGCCCGCCAGGCCGTCAAGGCCGGCGCCCGGCTGCGCGAGCGGACCAACGTGACCGGCCCGGTCCTGGACGACCGCGGTCACATCGTCGGCGTCACCGCGAAGCCGGTCGACGACAACGGCCGGCGCGCCGGTGCCGACCTGGAGTTCCGGGCGCCGCTGGTGATGGCGGCCGACGGCAACTCGTCCCGGCTGAGCATCGCGATGGGCCTGCACAAGCGCGACGACCGCCCGATGGGGGTCGCCGTCCGCACGTACTTCACCAGCCCCCGCCACGACGACGACTACCTCGAGTCGTGGCTGGAACTGTGGGCCGACGACCCGCAGAACCCGGGTCAGCGCAACCTGCTGCCGGGCTACGGCTGGATCTTCGGGATGGGCGACGGCACCGTCAACGTCGGCCTCGGCATCCTGAACACGTCGGAGGCGTTCGGCAAGGTCGACTACTCCGACCTGCTGAAGCAGTGGCTGCGGAACACCCCGGAGGAGTGGCAGTTCACCGACGAGTTCCAGACCCTCCCGATCCGCGGCGCCGCGTTGCCGATGGGCTTCAACCGGCAGCCGCACTACACCCGCGGCCTGATGCTGCTCGGCGACGCCGGCGGCATGGTCAACCCGTTCAACGGCGAGGGCATCCCGTACGCGATGGAGTCCGGGGCGTTCGCCGCCGAGGTCGCCGCCCAGGCGCTGCACCGGCAGCCGAACCAGCGCGAGCGCGCGCTGTCGGCGTACCCGAAGGCGCTGAAGCAGGAGTACGGCGGCTACTACACGCTGGGCCGGATCTTCGTGAAGCTGATCGGAAATCCGGAGGTGATGCGGCTGTGCACGAAGTACGGTCTGCCGCGCACCACGCTGATGAAGTTCACCCTGAAGTTGCTTGCCAACCTCACCGACCCGCGTGACGGGGACGTGATGGACAAGATCATCAACGGCCTCACCAAGGTCGCCCCGGCCGCCTGATCCGGGCGGGGCGAGTGAGATGAGCCACAGCGGTACTGATAACACAGTGCTGTTCGGAAACGCAGACAGACAGACCACCGGCTGAAGGAGGGAGCACGAACCCGATGCACCCTTACGTACCGATCCTCGTTCTCGGTGTGCTCGCGGCGATCTTCGTGGCGGGCACCTTGGTGACGAGCGCACTGGTCGGACCACGGCGCTACAACCGGGCCAAGCTCGACTCCTACGAGTGCGGGATCGAGCCGACCCCGCAGCCGGTCGGCGGCGGGCGGTTCCCGGTCAAGTACTACATCACCGCGATGCTCTTCATCGTGTTCGACATCGAGATCATCTTCCTCTACCCGTGGGCGGTCGCCTTCGACCAGATGGCGCTCTTCGGGCTGGTCGAGATGGTCATCTTCATCGTCACCGTCTTCGTCGCGTACACCTACGTGTGGCGCCGCGGTGGCCTCGAATGGGATTGAGTGTGGGTCGAAATGGGTGTTGAGGAACAGCTTCCGGCCGGCGTTCTGCTGACCACGATCGAGGGCCTGTCCGGCTACATGCGGAAGGCCTCGTTGTGGCCGGCAACCTTCGGCCTGGCCTGCTGCGCGATCGAGATGATGACGACGGGCGCGCCGCGGTACGACGCCGCCCGGTTCGGCATGGAGGTCTTCCGGGCGTCGCCCCGGCAGGCCGACCTGATGATCGTGGCCGGCCGGGTGAGCCAGAAGATGGCCCCCGTCCTCCGCCAGATCTACGACCAGATGCCGAACCCGAAGTGGGTCCTCGCGATGGGTGTCTGCGCGTCGTCCGGCGGCATGTTCAACAACTACGCGATCGTGCAGGGCGTGGACCACGTCGTCCCGGTCGACATGTACCTGCCCGGCTGCCCGCCGCGGCCGGAGATGCTGCTGGACGCGTTCCTCAAGCTGCACGACGACATCCAGCACGGCAAGCTCGGCGCTCACAAGCGGGCGGAGCTGCAGGAGCGCGAAGCGGCCGCACTGGCCGCCTCGCCGACTCTCGAGATGAAGGGCCTACTGCGGTGAGTGACCACCAGCCCGAGAACCTGCCGGCGACCTCGCCGGCCGGCGACGCTCAGACGCCGGCGACCGAGGTGGTGGATCAGCGGCAGGGCATGTTCGGCGTCCGCGGCACCGGCGACACCTCCGGCTTCGGCGGCCTGCGCCGCCAGGTCGCTCTCCCCGGCGGTACGCCGAAGCCGTACGGCTCCTGGTTCGACGGCGCGACCGACCGGCTGGAGGGCCTGGTCGGCGACGGCGCGATCGAGAAGGTCGTGGTCGACCGCGGCGAGCTGACCCTGCACGTCCAGCGCGATCGGCTGGTCGAGGTCTGCCGGCACCTGCGCGACGACGAGGCGCTGCGGTTCGAGTTCTGCTCGGGGGTCAGCGGCGTGCACTACCCGAACGAGACCGGCCGCGAGCTGCACGCGGTCTACCACCTGATGTCGATGACCCACAACCGGCGGATCCGGCTGGAGGTGTCCGTCCCGGACGCCGACCCGCACATCCCGTCGGTCGTGTCGGTCTACCCGGCCAACGACTGGCACGAGCGGGAGACCTGGGACTTCTTCGGCATCGTCTTCGACGGTCACCCGGCCCTCACCCGGATCCAGATGCCGGACGACTGGCCGGGCCACCCGCAGCGCAAGGACTACCCGCTCGGCGGCATCGACGTCGAGTACAAGGGCGCCGTCATCCCGCCGCCCGACACGCGGAGGTCGTACAACTGATGACCCAAACACAATCGACACCGTCGGATCCGTACGCGACCACTCGGGACACGACCGAGGGCAAGGTCTTCACGGTCACCGGACAGGACTGGGACTCGGTCGTGGCCGGCCTCGCCGACGAGCCGGAGGAGCGCGTCGTCGTCAACATGGGTCCGCAGCACCCGTCCACCCACGGCGTGCTCCGGCTCATCCTCGAGCTCGAGGGCGAGACGGTGACCGAGGCCCGCTGCGGCATCGGCTACCTGCACACCGGTATCGAGAAGAACATGGAGTTCCGCAACTGGACGCAGGGCGTCACGTTCTGCACCCGGATGGACTACCTCTCGCCGTTCTACAACGAGGCGGCGTACAGCCTCGCGGTCGAGCGGCTGCTCGGGATCGAGGACCAGATCCCGGAGAAGGCGAACGTGATGCGGGTGCTCCTGATGGAGCTCAACCGGATCAGCAGCCATCTGGTCGCGATCGCCACCGGTGGGATGGAGATCGGCGCGCTCACCGTGATGACGATCGGCTTCCGCGAGCGGGAGATGACGCTCGACGTGTTCGAGCTGATCACCGGCCTGCGGATGAACCACGCGTTCATCCGGCCGGGCGGCGTCGCCCAGGACCTGCCGCCGGGCGCGCTGGACAAGATCCGCGAGTACATCACCTGGATGAACAAGCACCTGCCCGAATACGCCGAGCTGTGCAACGCCAACCCGATCTTCAAGGCCCGCCTGCAGGACGTCGGCTACCTGGACCTGACCGGCTGCATGGCTCTCGGCATCACCGGGCCGCCGCTGCGCTCGACCGGCTACGCGATGGACCTGCGCAAGACCCAGCCGTACTGCGGCTACGAGACGTACGACTTCGACGTCCCGACCTGGGACACCGCGGACTCGTACGGACGCTTCCGGGTCCGGCTGCAGGAGATGCACGAGTCGCTGAAGATCGTCGAGCAGTGCGCCGACCGGCTGGCCGAGATGGAGGGCGAGCCGGTGATGGTGGCCGACAAGAAGATCGGCTGGCCGAGCCAGCTGGCCGTCGGCACCGACGGGATGGGCAACTCGCTCGACCACATCAAGCACATCATGGGCGAGTCGATGGAAGCCCTGATCCATCACTTCAAGCTGGTGACCGAGGGCTTCCGGGTGCCGGCCGGCCAGGCCTACGTGGCGGTCGAGTCGCCGCGTGGCGAGCTGGGCTGCCACCTCGTCTCCGACGGTGGCACCAAGCCGTACCGGGCGCACTTCCGTGACCCGTCCTTCGCAAACCTGCAGGCGATGCCGATCATGTGCGAGGGCGGCATGGTCGCCGACGTGATCGTCGCCGTCGCCAGCCTTGACCCGGTGATGGGTGGAGTGGACCGATAGATGGCCGAGAACAGCAGCCTGAGTCATGCGACCGCGACCGACAGGCCGGTGCCGTACAGCACCGGTGACTCGAACATCACCGACACCACGATCGCGGAGATGCGCGCACTGGCCGCCCGGTACCCGGTCGGCCGGTCCGCGCTGCTGCCGATGCTGCACCTGGTGCAGTCGGTCGAGGGGCGGGTCACCCCGGAGGGCATCGAGGCCTGTGCCGAGGTGCTCGGGCTGACCGGTGCCGAGGTGTCCGCGGTGGCGACCTTCTACACGATGTACAAGCGCCGCCCGGTCGGCGACTACCACGTCGGGGTCTGCACCAACACGCTGTGTGCCGTGATGGGCGGCGACCTGATCTTCGAGCGGCTCAAGCAGCACCTCGACGTCGGCAACGACGAGACCACCGAGGACGGCAAGATCACCCTCGAGCACCTCGAGTGCAACGCCGCCTGCGACTACGCGCCGGTGATGATGGTGAACTGGGAGTTCTTCGACGACATGACGCCGGAGTCGGCCACCCAGCTGGTCGACGACCTGCGCGAGGGCACCGAGGTGAAGTCGCCCCGCGGCGCCACCATCTGCACCTGGCGCGAGGCCGAGCGCGTGCTCGCCGGGTTCCCCGACGGCCGCGCCGACGAGGGGCCGACCGGCGGCAAGGCGACGCTGGCCGGTCTGCGGCTGGCCCGCGAGCGCAACTGGACGGCCCCCTCCGGCCGGCAGGGCGGCGGCGACGGTGCGGCGGCCCAGACGACGGTGTCGCCGGAGGCGGCGGCCGGTCCCCGGCCGTCCGACCAGCCCGGCAAGGAATCAGGCACCGGATCGCCGGCCACTCCCGACTCCCGGAAGGAGGACTGACCATGCTGACCCCGGTACTGTCCGACAACTGGGACCAGATCCGCTCCTGGCAGCTGGCGTCGTACCAGCGCTCCGGCGGGTACGACGCGCTGCGGACCGCACTGCGGATGCAGCCGGCCGACGTGGTCACCGCGGTCAAGGACTCGGGTCTGCGCGGCCGTGGCGGCGCGGGCTTCCCGACCGGGATGAAGTGGTCGTTCATCCCGCAGGACAACCCGAAGCCGAAGTACCTCGTGGTGAACGCGGACGAGTCCGAGCCGGGCACCTGCAAGGACATCCCGCTGATGCTCGCCTCGCCGCACACGCTGGTCGAGGGCGTCATCATCTCGGCGTACGCGATCCGCGCGTCGACCGCGTTCATCTACGTCCGCGGTGAGGTGCTGCACGTGATCCGCCGGCTGCACCAGGCGGTCGAGGAGGCGAAGGCGGCCGGTTTCATCGGCACCGACATCCTCGGCAGCGGCTACGACCTGGACGTGATCGTGCACGCCGGCGCCGGTGCGTACATCTGCGGCGAGGAGACGGCGCTGCTCGACTCGCTGGAAGGACGTCGCGGCCAACCCCGGCTGCGTCCTCCGTTCCCGGCCGTGGCCGGTCTGTACGGCTGCCCCACAGTGATCAACAACGTCGAGTCGATCGCGTCCGTTCCCGCCATCATCAAGAACGGCGCGGACTGGTTCTCCTCGATGGGCACAGAGAAGTCCAAGGGAATGACGCTGTACTCGCTGTCCGGGCACGTCGCCCGCCCGGGCCAGTACGAGGCGCCGATGGGGATCACGCTGCGGCAGCTGATCGACCTGGCCGGCGGCATCCGCGAGGGGCACGAGATGAAGTTCTGGACCCCGGGCGGGTCCTCGACCCCGCTGCTCACCGCCGAGCACCTCGACGTACCGCTGGACTACGAGGGCGTCGGCTCCGTCGGCTCGATGCTCGGCACCAAGGCGCTGCAGATCTTCGACGACACCACCTGCGTGGTGCGCGCCGTGTTGCGGTGGACCGAGTTCTACAAGCACGAGTCCTGCGGCAAGTGCACGCCCTGCCGCGAGGGCACGTGGTGGCTGGTGCAGATCCTCGAGCGGCTGGAGCACGGCAAGGGGACCGAGGAGGACCTGGTCACCCTGCTGGACCTGTGCGAGAACATCACCGGCCGGTCGTTCTGCGCGTTGGCCGACGGTGCGACCGCACCGATCACCAGCTCGATCCAGCACTTCAAGGACGAGTACCTGGCGCACTTCGAGAACGGCGGCTGCCCGTTCGACCCGATGGCAAGCACTGTCTTCGCTACCGCTGGAGCAAGCGCATGACGATCCAAGCGAACCCACCCGCCGGGAACGGCGCCGTGGAGCGCACCGCCGTTGATGACACGGTGACCGTGACCATCGACGACATCGAGGTCAAGGTCCCGAAGAACACCCTGCTGATCCGGGCGGCGGAGCAGATCGGGATCCAGATCCCGCGGTTCTGCGACCACCCGCTGCTCGACCCGGTCGGTGCCTGTCGGCAGTGCCTGGTCGAGATCACCGACGCCGGCAACGGCCGGGGCATGCCCAAGCCGCAGGCCTCGTGCACGATCACCGTCGCCGACGGCATGGTGGTCCGCACGCAGGTGACCTCGCCGGTGGCGGACAAGGCACAGCAGGGGCAGATGGAGTTCTTGCTCATCAACCACCCGCTGGACTGCCCGGTCTGCGACAAGGGCGGCGAGTGCCCGCTGCAGAACCAGGCGATGACCAACGGCCGCGGTGAGAGCCGGTTCACCGAGATCAAGCGGACCTACCCGAAGCCGATCAACATCTCGGCCGAGGTGCTGCTGGACCGCGAGCGCTGCGTCCTGTGCGCGCGCTGCACCCGGTTCTCCGAGCAGATCGCCGGTGACCCGTTCATCGCGCTGGTCGAGCGCGGTGCGCTGCAGCAGGTCGGCATCTACGAGAAGGAGCCGTTCGAGAGCTACTTCTCCGGCAACACCATCCAGATCTGCCCGGTGGGCGCGCTGACCAGCGCGGCGTACCGGTTCCGGTCCCGGCCGTTCGACCTGGTCTCGGTTCCGTCGGTGGCGGAGCACGACGCCTCCGGTGCGGCGATCCGGGTCGACTACCGGCGCGGCAAGGTGATGCGCCGGCTGGCCGGTGACGACCGGGAGGTCAACGAGGAGTGGATCTCCGACAAGGACCGGTTCGCGTTCAACTACGCGACCACCGGTGACCGGCTGACCCACCCGCTGATCCGCGAGGACGGCGAGCTGCGGCCGGCGTCCTGGCCGGAGGCGCTGACGGTGGCGGCGGAGAAGCTGACCGCGGCCCGCGGCAACGCGGCCGTGCTGACCGGTGGCCGGCTCACCCTCGAGGACGCCTACGCGTACTCGAAGTTCGCCCGGGTCGCCCTCGGCACCAACGACATCGACTTCCGGTCCCGGCCGCACTCCGAGGAGGAGGCGGACTTCCTGGCCGCCGCGGTGGCCGGCACCGGCCTGGGGACGACGTTCGGCGACCTGGAGAAGGCCGGGTCCGTGCTGCTCGTCGGGTTCGAGCCCGAGGAGGAGGCGCCGCTGGTGTTCCTGCGGCTGCGCAAGGGCGTCCGGGCCCACGGCACGAAGGTGTTCACGGTCGCGGCCTACGGTTCGCGCGGCGTCGAGAAGCTCGACGGCGTCGTCGTACCGGCGTCGCCCGGGACCGAGGCGGCCGTGCTGGCCGACCTCGGCAACGCGGGCGAGAGCGGCGCGGCCGCGCTGGCGTCGCTCGGGGCCGACTCGATCATCGTCGTCGGCGAGCGGCTGGCCGGTGTTCCGGGCGGGTACTCGGCGGCGCTGCGACTGGCGCTCGACACGGGGGCCCAGCTGGCCTGGATCCCGCGGCGTGCGGGTGACCGCGGCGCGCTCGAGGCCGGTTGCCTCCCGGGGCTCCTGCCCGGCGGCCGGCTGGTCTCCGACCCGCAGGCGCGGGTCGACATGCAGGCCGCGTGGGGCGTCGACAGCCTGCCCTCGACCGTCGGCCGGGACCTGACCGACATCATCGCTTCGGCCGGATCGCTGCGGGCGCTGGTGGTCGCGGGCGTCGAGGTCGACGACCTGCCCGACCCGGCGGCAGCGCTGGCCGCGCTCGAGGCGGTGCCGTTCGTGGTCAGCTTCGAGGTCCGCAAGTCGCAGGTCACCGAGCACGCCGACGTGGTCTTCCCGGTGGTACCGCCGGCGGAGAAGGACGGCACCTTCGTCAACTGGGAGGGTCGCGAGCGGCCGTTCCCGGTGGTGCTGAAGGTCCCGGCCGCGATGCCCGACGTGCGGGCGCTGGCCGCGCTGGCGCAGGAGATGGACCGCTCGCTCGGGTTCAGCACGCCGGCCGGCGCGAAGAAGGAGTTCGACGAGCTCGGCCGCTGGGACGGCGACCGCGCGCACGAGCCGACGTACCAGCCTGGTCCGTCGCTCGGCGCGTTCGACTCCACCCGGCTGGCGACCTGGCGGATGCTGATCGACGAGAGCCGCGCGAACGACGGTGAGCCGCACCTGACCGCGACCGCCCGGACGCCGGTGGCCCGGATCTCGCTCACCACCGCGCACCGGGTCGGCGTCGCCGACGGTGACGAGCTGGTGGTCAGCACCGACGCCGGGTCGATCCGGCTGCCGGTGGTGATCACCCCGATGACCGACAACGTGGTCTGGCTGCCGACGAACTCGGCCGACTCGCACGTGCGCCGGTCGCTGCACGCAGACCATGGCTCGATCGTGACGATCGCCGGAGGGAACGCATGAACGAGCGCAGCGAGTTCATCATCAAGCACAGCGCGAACCGTGCCTCGTCGGCGCCCGGAGCGAAGCGAGGACGTCGATGAGCTTCATCCCGCTCGCGGTGCCGGACGCCGGCGTCGGCAACGACCCCTGGTGGGTCATCGGACTGAAGGTGCTGCTGGTCTTCGTCTTCCTGGTCGTGCTGACGCTGTTCAACATCTGGTGGGAGCGCCGGGTGGTGGCCCGGATGCAGCACCGGGTCGGCCCGAACGTGCACGGCCCGGCCGGTCTGCTGCAGTCGCTCGCCGACGGCATGAAGCTGATGTTCAAGGAAGACCTGATGCCCAAGGGCGTCGACAGGTTCGTCTACGTCGCCGCCCCGGTGATCGTGTCGATCCCGGCCTTCCTCACCTTCGCGGTGATCCCGTTCGGGCCGACGGTGAAGATCCCGTTCACCGACACCTACACCCGGCTGCAGCTCACCGATCTGCCCGTGTCCGTGCTGTACATCCTGGCGATCGCCTCGATCGGCATCTACGGCATCGTGCTGGGCGGCTGGTCGTCCAACTCGACGTACTCGCTGCTCGGTGGCCTGCGCTCCAGCGCCCAGATGATCTCCTACGAGGTCGGCATGGGCCTGGCGTTCGTGACGGTGTTCCTGTTCGCCGGCTCGATGTCCACCTCGGAGATCGTCGCGGCGCAGGGCTCGAGCCAGTCGATCGGCCTGTTCGGGGTCGACATCCCGATTCCCGGCTGGTACGCGTTCCTGCTGTTCCCGTCGTTCGTGATCTACGTGATCTCGATGGTCGGCGAGACCAACCGGGCGCCGTTCGACCTGCCGGAGGCCGAGGGCGAGCTGGTGGCCGGCTTCCTGACCGAGTACTCGTCGATGAAGTACGCGATGTTCTTCCTCGCCGAGTACATCAACATGGCGACGGTGTCGGCGCTGGCGACCACGTTGTTCCTGGGCGGCTGGCGGGCACCGTGGCCGATCTCGATCTGGGACGGCGCGAACTCCGGCTACTGGCCGGTGCTGTGGTTCGTCGGCAAGATGATGTGCTTCATCTTCTTCTACATCTGGCTGCGCGGGACCCTGCCGCGACTGCGCTACGACCAGTTCATGCAGCTGGGCTGGAAGGTCCTGATCCCGGTCTCGCTGGGCTGGATCCTGCTGGTCGCCACCGTCCGGGCCGTCGGCCGGGAGACCACCTTCAGCCGGACCACGTTGCTGGTGGCCGCGGGTGTGGTCCTGCTGATCGCGATCGTCACCATGTTCATCCCGCAGAAGCCCAAGCCCGAGAAGATCACCGAGGACGACCGCGCGGAGGACTTCGACGCCTTCGCCGGTGGCTACCCGGTACCCCCACCGCTCGTTCACACGGAGAGCCGAAGCGAGCCTGAGATTCGGAGCAAGGAAGGCAGCCGTGGCTAGTGTCAAAGAGTCCCTCTGGGACCCGGTAGCCGGGTTCGGGGTCACCTTCCGGACGATGTTCCGCAAGGTGTTCACCGAGCAGTACCCGTTCGAGAAGAAGCCGACCGCGCCACGGTTCCACGGCCGCCACCAGCTGAACCGCTGGCCGGACGGCCTGGAGAAGTGCATCGGCTGCGAGCTGTGCGCGTGGGCCTGCCCGGCGGACGCGATCTATGTCGAGGGCGCGGACAACGTCGACGGCACCCCCGACGGCTCCGGCCGCTTCTCGCCGGGTGAGCGCTACGGCCGCGTCTACCAGATCAACTACCTGCGCTGCATCCTCTGCGGTCTGTGCATCGAGGCCTGCCCGACCCGGGCGCTCACCATGACCAACGAGTACGAGCTGGCCGACCGCACCCGCGAGTCCCTCATCTACGAGAAGAAGGACCTGCTGGCGCCGCTGCTGCCGGGCATGCAGGAGCCGCCGCACGAGATGCAGCTCGGCAGCACCGAGAAGGACTACTACCTCGGGCTGACCGGCGCCGCCGCCCCGGCCGAAGGTGGTGACGACAAGTGATCACCCTCGTCACCGGCGCCCAGGTGGCGTTCTGGATGCTGGCACCGATCATGGTGCTGGCCGCGATCGGGATGGTGCTGGTCCGCAAGGCGGTGCACTCCGCGCTGCTGCTGGCGGTCGTGATGATCTGCCTGGCGGTGCAGTACGCCGCTCTGGACGCGCCATTCCTGTTCGCCGTCCAGATCATCGTCTACACCGGCGCCATCCTGATGCTGTTCCTGTTCGTGCTGATGCTGGTCGGCGTGGACGCGAGCGACTCCCTGGTGGAGACGATCCGCGGCCAGCGGCTGCTCGCCGGACTGGCGTTCCTCGGCTTCGCGGTCCTGCTGATCGCTGCCGTCGGCAACGCGGTGTACGGCAACCCGACCGGGTTGGCGGACGCACAGCCGGACGGCAACCCGAAGGGGATCGCGCAGCTGCTGTTCGGCAAGTACGTCTTCGCCTTCGAGGTGACCTCGGCCCTGCTGATCACCGCGGCGCTCGGCGCGATGATGCTGGCGCACCGGGAGCGGCTGACCAAGAAGCGCACCCAGCGCGACCACGCCGACGAGCGGATCCGCAAGTACGCCGAGTCCGGTGTGCACCCCGGTCCACTGCCGACGCCCGGCGTACTGGCCCGGCACAACGCCGTCGACACGCCGGCCCTGCTGCCGGACGGGTCGATCGCACCGACGTCGGTTTCGCGGGTGCTGCAGGCACGTGGCACCGTGTTCCCCGAAGCGGAGGAGCGGGCGGAGACCGAGAGGGTCCGCAAGCTCAACGCGGGTGAGGTCGGCGACGAGGTCCCGTCGGAGCCCGAAAGCACGGACCTTTCCGGATACGGCGAAGGAGACAAGCTGTGACGACTGAGCCGTACATCGTGCTTGCGGCGCTATTGTTCAGCATCGGCGCGCTCGGCGTGCTCGTGCGCCGGAACGCCATCGTCGTCTTCATGTGTGTCGAACTGATGCTGAACGCCTGCAACCTGGCGTTCGTCAGCTTCGCCCGTCAGCACGGCAACCTCGACGGCCAGATCGCCGCCTTCTTCGTGATGGTGGTGGCCGCGGCCGAGGTCGTGATCGGGCTGGCGATCATCATGGCCATCTTCCGCACCCGTCGCTCGGCCTCGGTCGACGACGCCAACCTGCTCAAGTACTGAGGTAATCACCGATGAGTCATGAGCTGACGTGGCTGCTGGTCGCGGTCCCGGCCGTGTCCGCGGCGATCCTGCTGCTGGGTGGCAAGGCCACCAACGCGTGGGGTCACCTGCTCGGCACGCTGGCACCGTTGATCTCGTTCGCCTTCGGCCTTGTGCTGTTCGTCCAGATGCAGGGCCAGGGGCATGAGGAGCGGTCCGAGACGGTCCGGCTGTTCGAGTGGTTCTCGGTCGGCAGCATCAAGGTCGACTTCTCCCTGCTGATCGACCCGCTGTCGATCCTGTTCGTGCTGCTGATCACCGGTGTGGGTTCGCTGATCCACATCTACTCGATCGGCTACATGGAGCACGACCCGCGGCGGCGCCGGTTCTTCGGGTACCTGAACCTGTTCATCGCGGCGATGCTGCTGCTGGTGCTCGCGGCCGACTACCTGCTGGTGTTCGTCGGCTGGGAGGGCGTCGGCCTGGCGTCGTACCTGCTGATCGGGTTCTGGCAGCACAAGGACTCGGCGGCGGTCGCGGCGAAGAAGGCGTTCGTGGTGAACCGGGTCGGTGACATCGGCCTCTCGCTCGCGGTGATGAGCATGTGGGCGCTGTTCGGCTCGTCCGCGTTCGTCACCGTCGACGCGGGCGCCGAGGGGCTGTCGTCCACCTGGGCCACGCTGCTCGGCCTGATGCTGCTGCTGGCGGCCTGCGGCAAGTCGGCGCAGGTTCCGCTGCAGTCCTGGCTACTGGACGCGATGGAGGGCCCGACCCCGGTGTCGGCGCTGATCCACGCGGCGACGATGGTCACCGCCGGCGTCTACCTGGTGGTCCGTTCGAGCGCGATCTACGAGCACACCGAGGCCGCGTCCACCGCCGTCGTCATCGTCGGTACGGTGACCGCGCTGGCCGGTGCGATCATCGGTTGCGCCAAGGACGACATCAAGAAGGCGCTGGCCGGTTCGACCATGAGCCAGATCGGCTACATGATGCTCGCCGCGGGTCTCGGCCCGGCCGGGTACGCGTTCGCGATCTTCCACCTGCTCACCCACGGCTTCTTCAAGGCCAACATGTTCCTCGGCGCCGGCTCGGTGATGCACGGCATGAACGACGACGTGGACATGCGGCACTACGGAGCCCTCCGGACGCCGATGAAGGTCACCTTCGTCACCTTCGCGTTCGGCTACCTGGCCATCCTCGGCATCCCGCCGTTCTCCGGCTTCTTCAGCAAGGACAAGATCATCGAGGCCGCGTTCGCGGACAACTTCGTGATCGGGCTGTGTGCGCTGCTCGGCGCCGGCATCACCGCGTTCTACATGACGCGGGTGATGATCATGACGTTCTTCGGCAAGAAGCGCTGGGCCGACGACGTGCACCCGCACGAGTCGCCCGCGGTGATGACGTGGCCGCTGATCATCCTGGCCGCGCTGTCGCTCGGCGGCGGTGCGCTGTACTTCGCCGGACACTGGATCGTCGGCTGGCTGGAGCCGGTGGTCGGGCCCGAGGAGGCACACCACCTGCCGGTGAGCGTCCTGGTGTTGACGCTGATCACCCTCGCGGTGGTTGCCGTCGGCATCGCCGTCGCGGTGCTGCTGTACCGCCGGGACATCCCGCGGGAGGCGCCGGCCGGCTCCCCGGTCACCACCTTCGCCCGCCGTGACCTGTACGGCGACGCGCTGAACGAGGCGGTCCTGATGCGCCCGGGCCAGTACCTCACCCGGACGCTGGTCTGGCTGGACAACCGCGGTGTCGACGGCCTGGTGAACGGGCTCGCCGCGTTGTTCGGCGGGCTGTCCGGCCGGCTCCGCCGGTTCCAGACGGGCTTCGTCCGTTCGTACGCACTCAGCATGGTCTTCGGCGCCGCATTCGTGGTCGTCGCCCTCCTCGCGGTGAGGTTGTCGTGAACATCGGTTGGCTGACCCTGTTACTGCTCCTGCCGTTCGTCGGGGCACTGGCGACGATGCTGGTGCCCAAGGCGAAGGCGCTGCTGGCCAAGCAGGTCGCGCTCGGCTTCTCGCTCGTCACGCTGGTGCTGACCGCGATCATCGCGATCGGCTACCAGCGCAACGGCGCCGAGGACTACGCCGAGACGCACGCCTGGATCGAGCCGTTCGGCGCGCACTTCGCCCTCGGCCTCGACGGTGTCGGCGTCGTCCTGGTGGTGCTGACCGCGCTGCTCACCCCGATCGTGATGATCGCGTCCTGGAACGACGCCCAGGACGGCCGCTGGTCGGAGAAGTCCTTCTTCGCCTGGATCCTCGGCCTGGAGGCGCTGTCGCTCGGCGTGTTCGCGGCGACCGACGTGTTCCTGTTCTACGTGCTGTTCGAGGCCACGCTGATCCCGATGTACTTCCTGATCGGCGGTTTCGGCGGGGCCCAGCGCTCGTACGCCGCGGTCAAGTTCCTGCTCTACTCGCTGCTCGGCGGTCTGCTGATGCTGGCGTCGGTGGTCGGGCTGTACGTCCTCTCGGCCCGCGCCGGCGACCCGTCGTACCTGCTGACCGACCTGATGCAGCTGGACATCAGCCAGAACACCGAGCGGTGGCTGTTCCTCGGCTTCTTCTTCGCCTTCGCGGTGAAGGCACCGATGGTGCCGTTCCACACCTGGCTGCCGGACGCCGCCGCCGAGGCGACGCCGGGAACGTCGGTGCTGCTGGTCGGCATCCTGGACAAGATCGGCACCTTCGGGATGATCCGGTTCTGCCTGAGCCTGTTCCCGAACGCGTCCGAGTGGGCCACCCCGGTGGTGCTGGTGCTGGCGCTGATCTCGATCCTGTACGGCGCCCTGGTGGCGATCGGCCAGACCGACATCAAGCGGCTGATCGCCTACACCTCGATCTCGCACTTCGGCTTCATCGTGATGGGCATCTTCGCGCTGACGTCGCAGGGCCTGACCGGGTCGACGCTGTACATGTTCAACCACGGTCTCTCGACTGCGGCGCTGTTCCTGGTCGCCGGGTACCTGATCTCCCGGCGCGGCTCCGCGCGGATCGTCGACTACGGCGGGGTGGAGAAGGTGGCCCCGGTGCTGGCCGGCACGTTCCTGTTCGCCGGGCTGTCCAGCCTGGCGCTGCCCGGGCTGTCGCCGTTCATCTCCGAGTTCATGGTGCTGGCCGGGACATTCAGCCGGCACAAGGTGCTCGCGGTGATCGCCGTCCTGGGCATCGTGCTGGCCGCGCTCTACATCCTGATCATGTACCAACGCCTGATGACCGGGCCGGTGCGCGACGGGATCGAGAAGCTGAAGGACCTGAACGCGCGCGAGGTGCTCGCGATCGCGCCGCTCGTCGTACTGATCATCGGCCTGGGCATCTTCCCCAAGCCGGTGGTGGACATCATCAAGCCGGCGGTGGAGTCGACCATGCAGCACGTCGGCGTGACTGACAAGGCTCCGGAGATCCCCGTGACGGAGGGACAGAAGTGATCGCGCAGATTCTGCCGCTGGCGGACTTCACCGCGCCGAAGATCGAGTACGGCGAGCTGATGCCGCTGTTCGTCGTGTTCGGTGCGGCCTGCGTCGGTGTCGTCGTCGAGGCGTTCCTGCCCCGGCAGCTGCGGCACCTGGCGCAGCTGGCGATCACGGTGGTGGCCATCGTCGTCGCCGGGGTGCTCACCGCCATCCTGATCAACGACAAGAAGGAACTGGTCGCGGCCCAGGGCGCGATCTCGGTCGACGGCCCGGCGCTGTTCACCTGGGTCGTGCTGCTCGCCCTGACGCTGATCAGCGTGCTGCTGTTCGCCGAGCGGTCGGTCGACGGCGGACTGTCCGCGTTCGCCGGCCAGGCGGCCGCCGTACCGGGGTCCGAGGCCGAGCGCGAGGGCACCGCGGCCAAGGTCGAGCACACCGAGATCTTCCCGCTGACGCTGTTCGCGGTCGGCGGCATGATGCTGTTCGCGTCGGCCAACGACCTGCTGCTGCTGTTCGTCGCACTCGAGGTGTTCTCGCTGCCGCTGTACCTGCTCTGCGGGCTGGCGCGGCGTCGCCGGCTGATCTCGCAGGAAGCGGCGATGAAGTACTTCCTGCTCGGTGCGTTCGCGTCCGCGTTCCTGCTGTTCGGGATCGCGCTGCTCTACGGGTACGCCGGGACGATGTCGCTCGGCGGCATCTCGGACGCGCTGGCCAGCCGGACCGGCGGCGACGCGATCCTGCTGGCCGGTACCGGCCTGGTGGGTGTCGGCCTGCTGTTCAAGGTGGGCGCCGTACCGTTCCACTCCTGGACGCCGGACGTCTACCAGGGTGCGCCGACGCCGGTCACCGGGTTCATGGCGGCCTGCACCAAGATCGCCGCGTTCATCGGGCTGATGCGGGTCTTCTACGTCGCCCTCGGCGGCACCCGCTGGGACTGGGCGCCGATGATCTGGGTCGTCGCCATCCTGACGATGGTGGTCGGCTCGATCGTCGCGATCACCCAGACCGACGTGAAGCGGATGCTGGCGTACTCGTCGATCGCGCACGCGGGCTTCCTGCTGACCGCGTTCATCGGGCTCGCGCAGGCCGGGAACGGCGTGCTCAGCGGGGTCACCTCGACCCAGGCGGTGCTGTTCTACCTGGTCACCTACGGTTTCCCGACCATCGGGGCCTTCGCCGTCGTCACACTGGTGCGGGACGCGGGCGGCGAGGCGACCCACCTGTCCCGCTGGGCCGGACTGGGCAAGAAGTCGCCGCTGCTCGCGGGGATCTTCGCCTTCTTCCTGCTCTCGTTCGCCGGCATCCCGCTGACCGCGGGCTTCACCGGCAAGTGGGCGGTGTTCACCGCGGCGTGGACCGGTGGCGCATGGCCCCTGGTCGTCGTCGCCGTACTGTGCAGCCTGGTCGCCGCCTTCTTCTACGTCCGGGTGATCGTGCTGATGTTCTTCTCCGACCTCCCGGCGGACGCGCCGGACGTGGCCCTGCCCGGGTGGCAGACCACGACCGCCGTTGCGCTCGGTCTCGCCGCCACGGTGGTTCTCGGCCTGGTTCCCGGACCGGTGCTCGAACTGGCGGCCCGCGCGGGTGAGTTCATCCGTTGAGTCCGACCCCGCTGCCGGCCGAGAGCCTGGGCTTCGCGTTCGCCGACGAGGCGCTCGAAGCCCGGGTTCGCGCTGGGCTGGAGTCCGTCGAGCGCGTGCTGCGTGAGTCGACCCAGTCGGAGGCGCCGTTCGTCACCGCGGCCGCGCAGCACGTCATGGTCGCCGGTGGCAAGCGGTTCCGGCCGCTGCTGGTGCTGCTGGCGGCCGAGTTCGGGCCGGCGCCGGCGGCGGACGACGTGGTGAAGGCGGCCGTCGTGGTCGAGCTGACCCACGTGGCGACGCTGCACCACGACGACGTGATGGACGAGGCCGCGCTGCGGCGGGGCTCGTCCACCGCGAACGCGGCCTGGGACAACTCGGTCGCCATCCTGTCCGGCGACTGGCTGTTCGCCCGGGCGTCCGACCTGGTCGCCGACCTCGGCCCGGAGGCGGTCCGGATCCAGGCCCGCACCTTCGGCCGGCTGGTCGAGGGCCAGATCCGGGAGACCCTGGGCGTCGCCGAGGGCCAGGACCCGCTGGCGCACTACCTGTCGGTGGTCGCCGACAAGACCGGCTCGCTGATCGCCACGTCCGCGCTCTTCGGTGCCCGGTACGCCGGTGCACCGGACGAGGTTCAGGAGTCGCTGCGGGCGTTCGGCGAGGAGATCGGCGTGGCCTTCCAGCTCGCCGACGACATCCTCGACATCGCCTCGGAGTCCGGCCAGTCCGGCAAGACCCCGGGCACCGACCTGCGGGAGGGCGTCCCGACCCTTCCCGTGCTGATCTTCCGTGCCCAGGCGGACCCGTCGCGCCCGGACGACGCCCGGTTGCTCGAGCTGCTGGACTCCGACCTCTCCGACGACGCGCGCCTGGCCGAGACCCTCGAGCTGCTCCGCGCCCACCCCGCCTTCCGCCAGGCCGAGGACGACGTCCGCCGC
>NZ_SMKR01000072.1 GCF_004348725.1 Kribbella turkmenica | reverse complement strand
ACTGCGACCGCCCCGCCAACACCGCCGTGATCACCAACCGCCGCTTCGACACCCCCGAAACATCCCGCCCCCACACCTATTCCGATGACTTGAGACACCCCATTCCGATGTCCTGAACCACAACACCCTCACCGGCTCCAGTCCTTACCAGGCATACTACGGAGTAGCGATCATCAGTAGTGATTGCCTGTCAATGGATTGTCAATGCGTACGATTCGGACGTCGAAATACCGGGCGTCGCGAGCGAGGGTCGTTCGTAGGCGCGGCAACTCGTATCACGTGCTGGTCTACGTCGGGTCTGTGACGGGCAAGAACTTCTACCTGACCGAGTCGACTCGGGCGGGGCACGCTAAGAGGCGAAGTGGGACGGTTACCTTCGCTGAACTCGTCAACTCGCTGGGCAGAAGGCGCAAATTCTCGCTAGCCGCCGGCGGTCGCCTGACGGCGTGATTTGGAGAGCTCCGGCCAGGCCATGAACACCAGCGCGACCCTCGCGATCCCGAACAGCCAGGGAACGGGAAGAGCGAAACCGATCCAGAAGACTGCCTCTACCGGCAGCAGTCCCAGGTTCAGCACTGCACCGGACTGGCGCGTCCGCCACAGTAGCCAACCCGACAAGACCGCAGTCAGCACAAGGCCTGAATACACCAGAAGCAGGGCGATCACCCGATCATCAGTCAATCGGGAAGACCAGGGGCCGGCGTACATGTCGAACAGGCCCCACAGTGAGGGGAGTCTGCTCTCCTCGGCGAGGAAGATCGCGACAGGCACAGCCGGGACACCGAACATGGCGGCGTACACCCAGGTCACCGACGCTACCAGCCGTGATCGGTTCATCTGAGTGGCTCCCCCTTTCGCGTGGCTGTGTAGACCCGCGTGGTCCGGCGCCGGGGCCGGTATTCCTCACCGGCCGTCGAGCGCCACGCTCGTTCACGGCAGAGGTGCAAGCACGGCCACCGGGATGATGCGGCCTGCCTTCTGCTCGTACTTCGCGAAGAACGGCGCGCGTGCGAGCACGACGTCCTGCCACAGGCGGTCGCGGTCGGCGCCTTCGGCTACCTGAGCTTCTACGTCGTAGTGGCTGTCGCCGATCTGGATCCGTGCCACGGCAGCGGCGCGGAGGTTGCGAAACCACTGCGGATCGGGCTTGGAACCGCCCGCGGAGCCGGTGACCACATAGCGGCCGTCGTCCTCGAAGTAGGCGACCGGCACAGTGGATGGCTTGCCGGTCCTGCGGCCGGCCACAGTGATCAGCAGAACGGGCAGGCCCTTAGCCGTTCCACCGATTCGCCCGCTAGAGCGGCGGTACAGCCAGACGGCGAGCCGGTTGACGTTCCTGACGAACCTCCCGAGCGTCGGACCGAGGCTGGAGGTGCCGCGGACACGTGCGATGTACCGGGCGTAGCGACGCCGGCCGAGCAGTCGCCACATCAGCTTGATCGGGAGCGGCAGGTCGCCGAGGAACCACTCCGCTTCCTCAGGGGTCGCGACGTCCTCGAGGGCGCCGGTGGCAATCAGTTTCTCGGCGTTGGTGAACTTGTCGAACGTATGTTGGCCGAACCGCTGCCACTCATCGGCCTCGATGTGGGCGCGGAGCAGCGGGACGACGTTGGCCTCCTCGTCGTCGAGGTGCTCGACCAGCGCGTCGGTGAACTCGTCCAGCGCCGTCGCCAGCTCCTCGCCGTTCACCGGCGCTACCCGCCAGGTCTCGATGGCTGCACGGACCCTCGCCGACCTCTCGGCCACCACTTCGTGCTGCTTCTCCATCCGCTCGATCAGCTCGGCCTGCGGCGCGGCTCGATCCAGCAGCAAGGGCCAGACGTGCTCGTCCTCGCCGGTGTGGTGGTTGTGCAGCCCGTTCAGGAGGAAGTCGAGATGAGTCGCGACGGCTTCGGCGCGGGCAGGGGCGGTCAGGGGGACCCGCCTGACCAGGTTCGCCATCTGCGGGAATCCCCGCCGGAAGATCCGGTGGATGACCGCCATGTCCTCGGTCCGGGGTGCGACTCGCTCCGGCCCCACGGTGATGCTGTTCATGGCGCGCCTCCTTCGATGACGGGCCGCTCGGATTTGATCAGGCGACCCTGATAATCAGGTATACTTGATCAAGTGGCGATGGCACAAGACCTCCCTGAGCAGGCGCGGAACACGGTCTCGATGCTGGGCCAGGCCTACAGCCTGCTCGGGTTCCAGATCGTTGACGGGGTGGTCGGTGCGGGCTATCCGCAGAAGCCGTCGCACTCCGCGGTGTTCGCCCAGATCAGCCCTGAAGGCAGCCGCCTCAGCGCACTGGCCCGCGGGGCGAACATGACTCCGCAGGCGATGGGGGAGCTCGTCGACGAGCTGGAAGAGCTGGGCTACGTCGAGCGTCGGCCGGATCCGACCGACCGGCGGGCCAAGCTGATCATGCTGACCCCGCGCGGTCATGACTGCATCGCCGCGGGCATTGCGACCATCCAGGGCATCGAGCGCCGGATCGACCAGATCCTCGGAGCCGACGGCCATGCAGAACTCCGTCGGCTGTTGACCGAGTTGCTGACCAACGCGGCGACGGACTGGTCTAACTGATCGCCTCGGTGGTCGTCATGCTGCTGCTAGGCCGTGGAGAGCGCCGCGTCGGCGAGCAACTCGGCGGCGACAGATCGATTCTGGCCATGTGGCAGCGCAGACCGCCGCGATGGCACAGTTTCCGCCTGTACGGCCCCCTGGATGGGACCTCCACCTGTGGGCGGTGGTTAGGCTCGAGTCCGATCCCGGCGCTCGTGGATATGCCTTGAACGGCATATCGGGTAGCCACTTCAGAGGCCAGTTGCTCGTGGCGCTTCGTGCGGACTTTATGGCCGCTCGAGGGTCTCAGGTCTTGTCTGGGGCCTGGCCGTGGAACTGGGCGGTGGGGAAGCGGCTTGAGGAGCTGCGCAGCTTGCGGAGGGACGCCGTGCCGAGGTCGATGTCGAGGATGTCGGCAAGGCGTACGAGATAGATGAGTACGTCGGCCAGCTCTTCGCCGGCGCGTTCGTGCAGGTGGCCTTCGCGGGCACGGTCCGCTGCTGCGTCGGCGGGCAGCCACTGGAAGAGCTCGGCCAGCTCGCCGACTTCGCCGACCAGGGCCAGGATCAGCGACTTCGGGTCGTGGAACTGTCCCCAGTCGCGTTCTTCGGTGAACGCACGGATGCGGTCTCGCAACTCGATCAGATCAGACACGCCGCGAGCATGACACGGATCCTGGCCACCTGCTCCCTGGGTAAAGTCGGAGGCGCGGCCCGACGGACTTCCGCCGAACGTCAGCGTTCACAGGACATGCCCCCACCCGCACGACCTCGATTCGTGCTGCCTGGGGACTTGACTCGTGACGCTGTTCCGCCAATCCGGCGCTGGGTTCGTGACGCTGACGCTTGATCAGCAGTTCGCCTTGAGGATCGCCGAGCAGATGCTGTTTCACACCGGCCGTCGGGCAGGTCCGGCAGAGATCAGATCGTGGCAGCGCAGTTTGCCGGTCCTGGCTCACGACCTCGAACAGGCCGGCCTCGGCAAAGTCGAGGTACTGATCGAACACCACCTCCCGTTGACCTCGAAGCGAGCCGACGTCGTGCTCGCCGGTCGTCACCCGCGGACGGGCGGACCGTCGTACGTCGTCATCGAACTCAAGCAGTGGAGTCGCGCGGCCGCGTGGGACGAGGACCCGGAGCTCGTTCTGATCGAGGGCTACCCGAACGCACCGCGGTTGCACCCGGTCGCGCAGGTCCGCGGGTACTGCGAGTATCTCGCCGACTTCGCGAAGTTCCTAGACGGCCACGAGGACGCTGTCGCCGGTGCGGCGTACCTGCACAACGCCATGGCCGAGGCGGATGTCCGGGACCTCTACGACTACCCGCAGGACAGCACAGGGCAGCTCTTCATCGGTGCTCGCCGTGACGAGTTCCTCGAGTTTCTCCGTGACCGGCTCGATCCCGAGGTTCCAGGCAGCCCGTACGCGGATCAGCTGATCAACTCCGCGATTGCCCCGTCGAAACAGTTGCTCGCGGTTGCCGCGGACGAGGTCCAGCGGAGAGAGCAATTCGTCCTGGTCGCTGAGCAGCAATTGGCACACAGACTCGTTCTGCACGAGGTCGACCGGGCGCGGAGCCGCGACAGCAAGTCGGTGGTCATCGTCACCGGCGGGCCTGGGAGCGGCAAGAGCGTGATCGCCCTCTCGCTCCTCGGGGAACTGGCTCGCCGAGGTCGTACCGTCCTCCACGCGACCGGCTCACGCTCGTTCACCCAGACGCTCCGCAAGGTCGCCGGGCAGCGACAACCCAGGGTCCAGAAGATGTTCAAGTACTTCAACCAGTTCATGGAGGCAGAGCCCAACGATCTGGACGTCCTGATTTTGGACGAAGCGCACCGCATTCGCGAGACCTCTGTTGACCGCTACACCAGGGCCGCGCTCCGCACCGGACGACGGCAGGTCGACGAACTGATCGCTGCCGCACGCGTCCCGGTGTTTCTGCTCGATCAGCACCAAGTGGTGAAGCCGGGCGAGCTCGGGACTGCCGAAGAGATCAGCCGGTACGCCGCTGACCTCGGCTTCGACGTCTATCAGGTCGACCTCGACGCGCAGTTCCGGTGTGGTGGCAGCGAAGAGTACGTTCAATGGGTCCAACGCCTCCTCGGCCTCTGCGAGGGTGGACCGACCGACTGGCCGGGCGACCCGGCATTCGAGGTCCGAGTCGCCGAAAGCCCCGAAGAGATGGAGTCAGTTCTCCTGGACAAGATCGCGGCGGGTTACGGCGCACGCATCTCGGCGGGCTACTGCTGGCCGTGGAGCGATCCGCGCCCCGACGGGACCCTCGTCGAGGATGTCCAGATCGGCGGTTGGGCGCGCCCGTGGAACGTCAAGGGAGAGCGCAAGGTCGGAGACGCCCCGCCGGCCGCGCTCTGGGCAACCGACCCGAACGGCTTCGGCCAGGTGGGCTGCATCTACACAGCGCAGGGCTTCGAGTACGACTGGAGCGGCGTGATCCTCGGCCCGGACCTCGTCTGGCGCCATGGTCGCTTCACAGCAGTTCGCGACGCCAACAAGGACCCAGCGTTCAAGAATCGGAATGCCACCGACAACGCCACCTTCGACCGCCTCCTTCGCAATACCTACAAGGTGCTGCTCACCCGCGGCATGGTGGGCACGGTGCTCTACTCTCCGGACGCTGAGACCCGGGATGCACTTCATGAATTGATCAGCAAACAGACTGGCGCTCCTGAGCCGTAGAACCCTGAGCAGTGCCGGGGGTTGCCGTACCGGAGGCCGAGCGGAGGCTGGAGCTGGCTCGCGGGCGGGGGTGGGGTGATCGACTGGTGACGTACGTTGCTTTAAGCAACCTTTCCAGGGCGCTCGCGCGTGGTGACTTCCCGAGGCGGGCGGCGGGTGGACGAAGGGATCGCGCTATTCCGCGAGACGCGTGACTTGTGGAATGTCGCTTACTTCGGGAGATCGGGTGGGCGCAGGTGCGGGCGCCGAGGGGTACGCCGGGGATCACGGCGACTCGGGGCCGAGCCATCGGGGCAGGTTGGCCGCCACGAAGGCGTCGTCGATGAGGAACGGGTAGGCCGCGACCACCCGGTCCAGTTCCTCCAGCTGACCCGGCGAGAGCTTCTCGTCGGGGTCCAGCAGACGAACGGAGTCGAGCAAGCCCTGGCGCCGAAGGACTTCGTGGATGCCGGCGACGCAGCCGGCGAACCCTCCGGCCACATCGAAGACCGCCGAGTTGGCATCGGTCAGCTGAGCCGCGCGGGTGAGCAGTTCATCCGGCGCCGGATCCCGCCGAGCCCACTCGAAGAGGTCGACAGCCGCCCGTGTCCAGACTGCGTTCTGGCCGAGCAGGCCACCGACGATGCGTTTCGAGACCTCGGTGCCGTCGACCATGAAGCGGTACGTGGTCGCCAGATCGACGAGGATGTTGTCGTCGTTGCCCGTGTACAGCGCGATGTCGTCCACGCGACTGGACTCACAGACAGCCCGGACCACATCGATCGTGCGGTAGCGGTCGAACGGCGCGATCTTGATCGCCGCCAAGCAGGGCAGCTCGGCCAAGCGCGTCCAGAAGCCGAACCCCAGCGGCGGTCCACCGACCGCCGCCTGCAGATAGAACCCGAAGACCGGCAGCACCTCGCCGACCGCCGCGATGTGTTCGATCAGCTCGTCCTCGGTCGAGTGCGACAGATCTCGCAGGATCACCATCGCAAGGTCGTACCCGAGTTCTGCGGCCAGTTCGGCCTCGGCGACAGCCTGCTCGACCGGGCCCGCGACCCCCGCCACCATGACGATCGGCCGATCGCGGGGTTCGTTCCGGACGGTCTCGGCGGCCAGCCGCAGTACAGGTTCGAGCAGGCCCTCCTTGCGGATCCCGAACTGGGTGGTGTGCACCCCGACGGCCAGTCCGCCTGCTCCGGCATCCAGGTAGTAGCGACTGAGTGCCCGCTGTCGACGCTCGTCCACTGTCCTGTCCGGAGTGAGGGCCAGCGGATGCGCAGGGATCAGGACGCCTTCCCGCAGCGCCCGGGCTTTCGCGTCGGACAACATGTCAGAACCGTCCTTCGCGCTCTTGGAAGTGGGTTCCCTTGCCGTGGGTCGCTCCCCCAGCCCTGACCCACTCAGCTGTCCACTCGAGCAACGTGCCCAAGGTGACCTGCGGATAGCCGAAGAGCTGGTGCGACTTCGAGGCGTTCGACAACAGCGCGGTGGGTTCCTCCGTGCCGGCGAACGTCGGGGGCACGCCCAGCAGCTCACCGAAGCGTTCGGCGATCCACCGCACCGACACGGTCTCCGGACCGGCCAGGTTCAGGATGAAGGGCGGAGATTCGCAGTGGTCGAGCAGACGCAGGGTCGACGCGTTGACATCACCCTGCCAGATCACGTTCACAGTGCCCATCCGAAGGTCGACCGGGTCGCCCTGAGCGACGGTCCGCGCGACTTCCAGCAGAACGCCGTACCGCATCTCGACGGCGTAGTTCAACCGTGCGATCGCCACCGGGGTGCCGTTCACTCGCGAATAGTGCTCGAACACCCGCTCCCGGCCCAGGCACGACTGCGCGTACTCCCCCACCGGTCCCGGCCCGGTCGCCTCGTGGGCACCACCCGACGTCACCGGCATCAGCGGGTATACATTTCCGGTGCTAAAGGCAACGATTCGGGAACTGCGGAACCGTTCGGCGACCCGGCCGGGAAGGTGCGAGTTCAGGACCCAGGTCTGATGCTCACCACCACTGGTCCCGAACTTGCGGCCGGCCAGATAGATGACGTTCGGCGCGGACGGCAGGCCCGCCAGTTGATCGGTGTCCAGCAGATCGGCCTTCGCGAGCTCAACGCCGCCGTTCCGCAGGCGGGCCGCCGTCGCTTCGTCGAGGCTGCGGGCCACGCCGATGACCCGATGACTGCTCCCAGCCTCGTCCAGCGCGCGCCGCGCCATCAGTGCGAGTTCCGGTCCCAGCTTGCCGCCGACCCCGAGCAGCATCAGGTCACCGTCGAGCCGAGAGACGCTCTCTACCACCTCCGCCGTCGGTGTGGACAACATGTCGTACAGGTCGCTCAACAGTTGCATTTCTCGTCTCCTCACTGGAACCGAACGGAAAGGCCGAACCGCCTCAGGCGGCGTCTGTGCTGTAGATCCAGCGACCGCCCGCCATCGTCGCGACCACCGACAGTTCGGCGTCGAGTACGGCGAGGTCGGCGTCGTAGCCCGGCGCGAGCCTGCCCTTGCGGCCGGCCAGGCGAAGAACCTGCGCCGGACGCAGGCTGGTGGCGGCGATCGCCTCAGGCAGCGGCCAGCCCAGCTCGCGATGCAGGTGGAGCAACATTCCACTCAGCGGCGTCACACTGCCGGCGAAGGCATCCTCGCCGATCACCTTCCCGACGCCACCGATCACCTCGCACTCCACGACCCCGAGCCGATAGTGATAGCCGTCCGGCATGCCCGCTCCGGCTGTGGCGTCGGAAACCGCGACGATCCGGCCGGGCAGGCAGCGCCGAGCGATCTCGATCAGCGTGGCCGGGAGGTGATGGCCGTCGGCGATGATCTCGGCCGTCAGGGTGTCGGAGGCAAGCGATTCCTCGAGCAGGCCCGGCACTCGATGCGGTCCGCGCCGGACCAGCGTGGACTGACAGCTCCACAGATGGGTCAGATGAGTCAATCCGTTGCTCACGGCCACAGCGAGGTCCGCCGCCCCGGCCGAGCTGTGACCGGCAGCGATCACCACTCCTGCCGTTGTGAGCTGACGGACGAACTCCGCCACGCCGTCCACCTCGGGTGCCACTGTCACCATGGTCACCAGCCCGCCTCGGGCCAGCAGGGCCTGCGCCTCGCTGGGCGTCGGCGAGCGGAGGGCCGCCGGATCGTGGGCGCCACACTGCTCGAAGGCCAGGTACGGACCCTCGAGATGCACTCCGAGCAACGCCGCACCGAACCCTGCTGTCTGCCGCGAGACGGCCAGTGCGTCCAGACGCCGTTCCAGGTCGCCCGGCTTCGCCGACACCAGGCTGGCTTGCATGGCCGTCACACCATGACGCGCATGGAATCGGAGCACTTCCCGGTGCGCCTCGGGGTCAGGCTCGTCGAACGAACTGCCTCCGCCACCATGGACATGCAAGTCGATCAGGCCGGGCACGACAGTGCACCCGTCCAGGCGGATCACCCGTGCGTTCGACGTCAGCTCCGCGGTGGGTACGACGGTCTCGATCTCGCCATGTCGGAGGACGAGTGACAAGCCGTCAGCGACTCCTTCCGCAGAGGCAAGTCTCGCTCCGGTCAGCACCACCTGTTCGGCGGAGAGCGCATCGGGCATCGGAGTCGTCATGAGACACCCGTCAGCTCAGCTCACGCACGCAGGGATCGGATTCGGCATCGAGGAACAGCCGAACGTTGTCGTGGGTACGCAGCGCGGTGCCGGGGAACTCGGGCCCGATCGGGCGGGTCAAGGTGTCGTGCACCGCCTGACGCTTGGCCGATCCAGGCACCGAAGCGATCAACTGGCGAGCGTTCAGCAACCGCGGGATCGTCACGGTCACGGCATGTGTCGGCACGTCGCCGATCTCCGCGAAGTGTCCTTCGTCGACCTGCTGGCGGCGACTCGCCTCGTGCAGCGCGACCACTCTCGCCGCCCGGTCGTCGGCCAGGTCGGCCGGCGGATCGTTGAAGGCGAGGTGGCCGTTGACTCCTAGTCCGAGCAGCACGACATCGAACGGCTCGGTGCCCAACACCGCCTCGTAGCGCAGCGCAGCGCCCTCCGGGTCGTCGACCGGCGCGATCGTCCGGAACGTTGCCTGCGGCACGCGCTTGAAGAAGACCGATCGCAACCAGTTCGCGAAGCCCTGAGGGGCTTGCGGAGGCAGGCCGACGTACTCGTCCATGTGGAAACACTCCACGCGGTCCCACTCGATGTCAGCCTCGGCCGACAGAGCGAGCAGGGTCGCGGTCTGACTTGGCGCAGCAGCCAGCATCAGGCGTGCGTGCCCGGTCCGCACGATCGCCTGGCGGATGCTGTCCGCCGCACAGGCCGCCGATGCGCGCCCCAGTTCGAGCCGCGTCCGGTACGTGCTGATGTCAGGTGCCCGGTCGATACCAACAGTCATGCAACCGCTCCTCGGTAAGTTTCGTTCATTGAGCTGTAGTTCACGCCTCAAGGCTGGCTGAGATCGCCATTTCGTACTCCGGGAACTGCGGCGCGGCGTGGACCCGTGGACTCATCGGCACAGCACGTCCAAGGTCGCGTCGACTGCGGCGTCCGTGACGATGCCGAACGCATCGACGGCCGGCGTGGTCACCACGGGGTGTCCGACTTCGCCGAAGTACTCGGCGGAACTGACGGAGTTCACGACCACAGCAGCGACCGCGGACGGCGCATCCGCCGTGACCCTGTGAACGCTCTCCCGTTGATGTGCGACGGGGTCCGTGCGCGGACAGAAGACGGGTACCACTGGGCGCCCTGGATGGCGGGCGGCAACCCGGGTGAGGATGCCCTCGGCCAGCGGGTCAGGCTCCAGCATCAGGCGCAGTCCCCGGCGCGACCCGAGCTCGACGAGCCGCCTGGCCAGCGGCGAATCACCGACGACGACGAATCCCCCGTCAGCCAGCGAAGGCCACGGACCCCGGCCTGCGGGGTGGATCGAAACCGTGCCGGCGCGGGTCTCGTCGTTCCAGGCCAGGGCGGCATCGAGACCGGCCGCACGGTTCTCGTCCACGGGGTTGTTCGTGTCGAGTCCGATGCGTGCGCGAGCAACCAGCAGTCGACGCACGCTGTCGTCGAGTTCCGTCTCGTCGAGAGCACCATCAGCCATCGCCTCGAGCAGGTGCTCGACGATCTGGGGCGCGAGTTCGGCCGGGCACTTGACGTTCGCGACATCCGCGCCGGCACGCAGGGCCAGTAGCGCCGCCGTGGCCGGCTGGTGGGAGTCGGCGATCGCCGCCATCCGCAGCGAGTCGGTGACAATCACCCCGGTGAAGCCGAGCTCCGACCGCAGCCAACCGCGGTTCACCCTCGCCGACAGGCTGGCAGGTTCGGCCACGCCCAGCTCCGGAAGTACCAGGTGGGCAACCATGACTGTCGCGACCCCGGCCTCCACTGCGGCGCGAAACGGGGGCAGGTGATCGGCCTCGTATGCCGCACGGCTGCGGGTGATGCGGGGAAGGCCGAGGTGGCTGTCGACGGTGCTGTCGCCGTGGCCCGGGAAGTGCTTCGCCGTGGCGAGGACGCCGTGGTCCTGATACCCCCGAATCTGGGCGGAACCGAGCTCAGCAGTCTCCGGCGCCGGTACGCCGTACGCGCGCACACCGAGAATTGGATCGTCAGGCACTGAGATCACGTCCACGCACGGACTGAATGTCCAGTGGTACCCCACAGACCGGGCCTCGACGGCACCGGCCGCGGCGACGCGATACGCCACCTCTGCATCGCCCGCGAGACCCACGCCACGCGGGTACGGCAGATGGGTCCCGCTGGTGCCGAGTGAGTAGGCGACGCCGGACTCGAGGTTGCCGCTGATCAGCGCCGGAGGTACGGCGGCGTCCGCGCAGATCCGCGCCACTGCATTGTGATAGCGGGCAGCGGCCGAGGCGGGCATGCCCGTGACGCTGTGCAGAGCCCCGACGCCGAGCTCCAATGCCTGACAGGTCGCCGCGTCGGGTCGGCCGGCATCCACTCCGGGCAGTACGAGCAGCCGCTGAGCCAGCTTCTGTGCCGGTGTCATCCGGCCGAGCTGCTCGTCGATCCAGCGCTCGGTCTGATCGACCATCGGTAGGGACATGGCAACATCCTTTGGCAAAGGTTTGCACAGATTATGGGCATTCGACGAAAACTGTTCGGCGGGATCCGTTGACGACACGGCACGACAAGCCTACGGTTTCGATACGGTTTGTCAAAGGTTTGCACAACTCAGCCGGATTCGGCCTCGCGATCTCGAGAGGAGCGGCCATGTCAGCCGTCAGACGGAACAAGTGGTCCACAACTGCGGCTCTGGCCGCGATCCTGCTGCTCAGCGGCTGCGGGCTCGGCAGTACCTCGTCCCCGGAGAGCGCCGAGGTGACCGGCGAGGTGCAGGGCACGATCAAGTTCCAGACCATGCAGCTGTCACCCACGTTCGACGACTACCTGAACGGGGTGATCGACGCCTTCGAGAAGACCCACCCTGATACCACGGTCGAGTGGACCGACATCCCCAGCGACGCCGCGGCCCGCAAGGTCAGCGCGGATGCTGTCGCCGGGACGCTGCCCGACGTGATGGACCTCGACGCCGCGACGCTCGCGCCACTCGGTCGGCAACAGCTGGTCGTCGACATGGCCTCGGCCGCGGGCGACGTGAAGGACGGCTACGTCCCGACCGCCTGGAATTCCTTCGGTTTCGCCGGAACGAGTGTCGCCGCGCTCCCCTGGTACCTCAACACGCCGGTGCTGATCTCGAACAAGGCGGTCCTGCAAAAGGCGGGGTTCGCGGCCGCACCGGATCCTGCGAGCTACCCGGAGTTGCTCGACCGGTCCGCGCAGATTGCGAAATCCGCCGGAGTTGCCGGCTTCCAGCCGACCGAGGTGGGCTTTCCCAACTACCTGCTCAGTGTGGGCGTTCCGTTGGTGAACGACGACGCGACCCGAGCGGTCGTGAACACCCCGGAGGCGGAGCAGTTCGTCGCGAAGCTGGCCGCGCTCTACCGGTCCGGCGGCATTCCGAAGGACAGCGTCTCGGCCAAGCAGCGCAGTGAGATCGAGACCTTCTCCGACGGCAAGACGGCCTACCTGGAGTCCGGAGGCTCGCGGCTGAAGATCATCCAGCAGAACTCGCCGGCCGTCTACGCGCAGGTCGGAGTCGGCAAGCCGCTCGGGGACGCGTCCAGCCGGACCTGGCTGGTCGCGCACGGCATCGCCGTTCCGAAGAAGTCCGGCAACCTGCCGACCGCGCTGGCGTTCGCGAAGTTCCTCACCTCGGCCGAGAATCAGTTGGCGCTGGCGAAGCAGTCGAGCGTCTTCCCGAGTACGACGACGTCGCTCGCCGACCCGTTCTTCACCGCCGGGGGCAGTGACCTGGTCGTCGCGGCCCGCGCGATCGCCGCCGCGAGCCTGCGCGACAACAAGACCACCGTGAAGCCGTCCGCCGTCGACGCGGAGTTCGCCACGACGCTGTGGTCCTCGCTCCAGCCCGCGATCCTGGGCACCGTGAGCCCGTCCGACGCGTTGAGTGACGCCGAAAACAAGCTGACGAAGATCCTCGAGGAACGTCGCCAATGACCGCCGTGACAACGGAGTCCGGCGTGCGGGTGAGCGCGCGGCGCAGCAGCGTTCCTGTGTCGCGCCGGCACCGCTGGTACGTGCCGTTACTCTTCGTCGGTCCCGCCCTGGTCGTGCAGATCACATTCCTGTTCGTGCCCTTGGCCAACACCTTCGTGCTCGCCTTCACCAACGCCAGCACGATCGGGGGTGGACGGTTCACCGGGCTTGCCAACTTCACCGAGCTCTGGTCGGACAGCGCCTTCCGGCACGCCGTCGGTCGCACGTTCCTCTACATGGCGGTGGCGGTGCCGGCGCTGACGATCGGGTCGACGTGCCTGGCCGTGCTCGTCAACACCAGGCTGCGGGGGACCGGGCTGGTCCGGCCGCTGCTGTTCTCGCCGATGGTGCTGCCACTGGCCGTGATCGCGGTCGTGTTCCAGTACATGCTGAACTCCGACGGCCTGGTCAATCAGGTACTGACCGGACTGCGCGTGGTCAGCGAGCCGGTGCCGTTCCTGAACGACCCCGATCTGGCGTTGCTCAGCCTGACCTTGGTGACGGTCTGGAAGGGATGCGCGCTCTATACACTGATCACTCTCGCTGCCCTGCAGAACGTGTCTCCCGAGCTCGACGAGGCGGGGCAACTCGACGGCGCCGGCTGGTTGCGGCGGACGATCAGCGTCACCCTGCCGCAGATCCGGGGTACGACGGTGCTGATCGCCATCCTCGCGGCGGTCGCGACTCTGCGCGTCTTCACCGAGCCGTACGTCATCACCGGCGGCGGGCCCGGGGACGCGACCCGGACGATCGTCGTCTACCTGTTCCAGAAGGGGATCTCGCCGGGCACCGACGCCGGCTATGCCTCCGCGATCAGCCTGGTGCTGTTCAGCTTCGTCCTGGTCATCTCCGGCGTCAGCTGGTTCGTCGCGCGGAGGGCTTCGTCATGACGACGCGCGTGACCACCCGGGAGAAACTCGTCCGCTGGCCGTTGATGCTGCTCGCTGTCGCGACCGTACTCGCCCCGCTGCTGTGGCAGGTCAGCACGGCCTTGAAGAGCGCCGGCGAATCCACCGTCGGCTTCCCGGGTGGGCTGCTGCCGCAGCATCCGACCAGCCAGAACTTCGTCACCGCGTTCACCGAGATCCCGCTCCTGCGGTACGTCGGCAACTCACTCGCGATCGCGGCGATGGGGATGGGTACCAATCTGATCCTGGCGACCCTGACCGGCTACGCCCTGGCCAGGATCGCCTTCCGGGGCAGAACCCTGTACACGACCATCCTGCTGGCGACGGCGGTGCTGCCGTTCGAGGTCATCCTGGTGTCGACGCTGCTGGTGACCCGGGGACTGCAGCTCAACGACACGCTGATCGGTGTCGTGCTGCCACAGGCCGTGTCGATCGTGGCGATCTTCGTCATGCGGCAGGCGTTCCTCCGGGTCCCGAACGAACTCGCGGAGGCCGCGGACATCGACGGGGCCGGCCCGTGGCAGGTCTTCCGGCACGTCATGCTCCCGTCGGTGCGCGGTTCGCTCGCGGTGATCGCGGTGCTCGGCTTCCTCGACTCGTGGGACCACTTCATCTGGCCGCTGGTCGTGCTCAGCGATCCTTCGAAGTACCCGGTCAACGTGGGAGTCCAGTACCTGTCCGGGACGTTCTCCGCCGACCAGCGGGTGATCTCGGCCGCCGCGATCGTGGTGATGATCCCGCCGCTGCTCGTCTACCTGCTGATGCAGAAGCAGGTCTTCAAGGGCCTGGCCGAGGGAGCGCTGAAGGGATGAGCGCAACGAATGTACCGGCGGTCGCACTCGTGGGTACGGCGGGCTTCGGCCGCCGGCACCTCGAACAACTGCTGGCCTGGCACGGCCACGGGCTCATTCGCCTGGCCGCTCTGGTGGATCTGACCTTCGCCGACGAGGCCCGGCAACTCGTTGCGGCGTCGGACGTCGAGCCGCGCTGGGACCACTCTCTGGAGGCCGTACTCGAAACCGAGCAGGTCGATGTGGCCGTCGTGGCCACCCCGCCGATCAGTCACTTCGCTCTGGCGGAGACGGTGCTTCGGTCCGGGAGCGCGTTGTATCTCGAGAAGCCACCCGTGCCGTTGCTGCAGCAGCTCGACGCGCTCCGAGCGATCGACGCCGGTCGCCGTGCCGAGGTCGGCTTCCAGCATGCCCGGGCGACGATCGAAGCACTCGAGCCGGTGCTGGCCGAAGGGGCCATCGGGACGGTCGACCGGATCACCGCCCACGGGTGCCTCAGCCGGCCGGACTCGTACTACACCCGCAGTGCCTGGGCCGGGTCGTGGTTCGCCGACGGACGGGCTGTTCTCGACGGGGTGCTGTTCAACCCACTCGCCCATGTCGTTCACACGGCGCTGACGCTGGCCCGGCTCGTCGACGCCGACTGGGCTCCGGCCTATGTGGAGGCGGAGCTCTACGCGGTGCACGACATCACCGGGGACGACACCGCAGCACTCCGGGTCCGCTCGCCCGGGGGTCCGGACGTCATCGCAGTCGGCACGACGGCCGCTGACGTCGTTCAGGAGCCGGCCATCACTGTTCATGGTTCTCGCGGCCAGGTGACGGTGCGGCATCGTGATGCGGCCGGCATCGTGCAGATCGACGGTCGACGCTCCGGACTGGCTCCCCGGCGCGCGCCGGCCGAACCGCTGCTCGCAGCTGTGAAAGACCTCGACGGCAGTCCGGATCCACTCATCGACCTCGACGCGGTTCGGTCGTTCGTCGCGGTCGCCAATGCGGCGGTCGAGCTGGTGGGCGCGCCGATCCGGATCCCGGCGACGCACTATCAGGTGCACGCCGGAAGCGACGTCGTACGGCGTCTTGCGGGCAGCTCCGGTCTGGTCCGGCGTGTTATCGACACTGGTATTCTCTTCGCCGAACTGGGGGCCGGATGGGCCCGCAAGGCCGGCTCATTGGATGTTCGTGGGTACGTCGGCTTGTCCCATCCGGAGCTGGCCGACTCCAGCGCGCCCGGCCGACTGGTTCGGCCAGTGGATCGGGAGGCGACATGACCAGGCAGGCCCGAGCCGCGACCCTGAAGGATGTCGCGGAAGCGGCGGAAGTTTCGATCTCGACGGTGTCACGGGTCTTCTCCAGCCCGGGCCGGATCTCCCCGGAGACCTCTCGCCGGGTCCGCGAGGTCGCCCGCCGGCTGCGGTTCACGCCGAACGTGATGGCTCGATCGCTCATCACCGGGACGTCACCCAACATCGGACTGGTCGTGCCCGACATCTCCAACCCATACATGACCAGCCTGCTGAAGGCAGCCCAGAAGGTCTCCCGACTCCATTCGACCGGCGTCTTCGTGGCCGACACCGACGACAGCGCGGACATCGAACGGCAGGTCTGCGAACAGCTTGCACAGCAAAGTCGCGGCGTCATCCTCTGCGCACCGCGGATGAGCACCTCCCATATTCGTGAGATCAGCAGGATCGTGCCGATCGTTCTGGTCAACAGGGTGGTCGACGGCATCCCCAGTTTCTCCACCGACTCACGGGCGGCCATGCGCGAGCTCCTGGACGACCTGGTGGACCAGGGGCATCGCAGGATCGCGTATCTGCCGGGCCCGGCAGGATCCTGGGCGAACAAGCAACGTGCCCGAACGGTCGTCGACCGGGCCCGCGCGCTCGGGATCGACCTCGTGCGGCTTGACCCCACGACAGGAATGCATGCTGACGGCGTCGCCGCCGCCGGCAAGGTCCTCGAGCTCGACGTGACCGCCGTGATGGCCTTCGACGACGTACTGGCCGCAGGTCTGGTCGAGGGACTTCGCCGACTCGGCAGATCTGTGCCCGACGACGTCAGCGTCACCGGTCACGACGACATCCTTTCCGAGCTCGTCCATCCCGGTCTCACTACGGTCACCGGGCAGAGCGCCCGGATCGGCCAACTCGCCGTCGCCCGGCTCCTGGACGCGTCCGGCTCGGACGAAGCCGTCGGCGTTAAAGCCGTCGTCGTCCGGCGGTCGTCCACCGGCCGACCACGCTCGCACCCAGCCTGACCCTGCGTGCAACCACTTCCGTCGCCTCACCCCGCTCAGGAGTGCAAACGTTTGCCCGCTGAAGCATCAACCGAATCGAAGGGGACATCGATGTCCAGAATCGCACCGCCCACCGCTTCAGTCCCAGCCGGGACGGCAACAACCGCTGGTGAAAGGATCGGCCGCCGCCGGGCCGTGACTGTTCTGACCGTCATGGCGCTGCTGGCGGCACTGTTCGCGTCCGCGCCGGCCGACGCACAGGCTGGCCACAGCTACGACGCGGTCGTGCTGCAGAGCGGGCCGACCGCCTACTGGCGACTGGCGCGACCGTCAGCACGCATCGAAGCGGCACTCGGACGAGGCCCCGGCCTCGTCGGGAAGTACGCCGGCACGAGGGAGCCGACGACCCTCCCGAACGGCGACGCCGCCACCGCGTTCGACGGCGCCACCGGCTACTTCGAGGTCGCGGACAACGCTGCTCTCAGCCCCGCAACCAGGGGCGTGTTCACACTCGAGGCCTGGCTCCGACCGGACATCCTCGACTTCCCTCATCAGCAGAGCAGTGGCTACGTGCACTGGATGGGCAAGGGGGAGCCAGGGCAGCACGAGTACGTGGCTCGGATGTATTCCCAGGTCAACACCGAGAATCGCCCCAACCGGATCTCCGGCTACTTGTTCAACTCCTCCGGTGGCCTCGGCGCCGGCTCGTATTTCCAGGACCCCGTCCAGGTCGGGACCTGGATCCACTACGTACTGGTCATCAACGCGAAGGCGAAGAGCGCCGGCTATCCGAACGGCTACACCAAGATCTACCGCGACGGCGTCCTCCGCGACCAGGACGACCTGAGTATCCGTGGTCAGATCATCGTTCCGGCCCGCGGCTCGGCGCCGTTCCGGGTCGGCACCCGGGACTTCGGCTCCTGGTTCCAGGGGGCGGTCGGCAAGGTGGCCGTGTACGACAAGGAGCTCGACAGCGCCCAGATCGCCAGGCACTACGAGGCGATGGTCTCCTCGTCATGACCGGACGACGTCGAGCCGTACTGGCTGCGCTCCTTCTGATCGAAGCGGCGACCATGACGACCACGGCGGCCGCAGGGGCTACCTGCCCGACGTCTGCCTACGACACCCGCGTTCTCGCCGACGCCCCGATCGCGTACTGGCCGTTGGGGACGATCCCTGCCCAACAACCGTCGGCACCCGACTGCTCGGGTCACGGTCACATCGGAACCTACGTCAACACGCCGAACACCACGACGATGCCCAACGGGGATCTCGCCCAGCAGTTCGACGGCTCGACGCAGTACGTCGAGTTCCCCGACGCCCCAGATCTCAGCCTCACTGCCACCGGACGGCTCACGATCGAAGCGTGGATGCGCCCGGCAACGCTCCAGTTCACCGACCAGGAAGGATCTGGGTACGTGCACTGGCTCGGCAAGGGCACCAGCAACCAGCAGGAGTACGTGGCCCGGATGTACTCCCAGGTCAACTCGGAGAACCGGCCGAACAGGATCTCCGGCTACGCCTTCAACCTCACCGGCGGACTGGGGGTCGGCAGCTACTTCCAGGACCCGGTCAGTACCGCCGAGTGGATCCACGTGGTCATCGTCATCAACACCGCCGACACCAGCGGGTCGTACCCCTCCGGCTACACCAGGATCTACAAGAACGGAGTACTGCGCGACACGGATTCACTGGCCGGGCTCGACATCACACCAGGCAACGGGACAGCTCCCTTCCGGATCGGCACGCGGGACTTCGCCTCGTACTTCGAGGGCCGGATCGGCAAGGTCGCGATCTACGACTACGAGCTGTCCGCGGCCGACATCGCGGACCACAACAACACGATGCGAGCGTGACAGGCAGAAGCGAAAGTGATCGCCCGGCGCGGTGAGCGCTCGCTTCGGGCCGGCCGATGAGCATCGGCGCCGGGCGGTCAGCCAGTGATTCGTCGTGCCAGCTCCTCGGCGGTCTTCTTGGTGTAGTTGCTGCTGATCTGGACCTTGCCGCCCGGGATCGCCGATTGGACGGTGGGGGCGGCGACGACCTGGTCGCCGACGACGATGGCGATCTGGTTGAGCGGCGGCTGCTTCTTCGCAAGGTCGGTGGTGAGCCGGGTGAACGCTTCCGCGCCTTCGGAGTTGAGGTTCAGCATGACGTGCCAGGTGGGGTCGCCTTCGTTCTGGGCGGCTTTGACCTCGGTGACGTGGGCGCCGTTCAGTTCGACCCTGCCGACGGTGTAGCGGAAGCCGTTCGCGTCGCACACGACGGTGTCCGAGGGTGGCGACGGGCACTGGCCCTGTTCGGACTTGAGGACTCGGCGGAACTCGACCGCGTCCGCTGTCGACGGCTTCGTGGCGGGCGGGGCCGAGTCGGGTTCGTCCAGACGCTGGTAGAGCAGCACCCCGCCGACGGCCAGAATGACAATCAGCACCAGTCCTAGTACGGCGACCAGGACCAAGGGAACGCGGCTGCGCTGTGGGGGACCGTATTGCATGCCGTACCGGGCCATGACAGCCGATGGTATGTGGCGAAGAAGTCACCGACCGTGCAGGAGGCGCGCGGCGAGCTCGGCGTTGCGGCGGGCGAAGGGTTGCCAGGCCGCCGGGGTCGCTGCGACGAGGTCGGGCGGCGCGGCGGCAGCGCGTTGGGTCCAGGTGCACAGGCGGCCTGCGCGGATCTGGAAGCGTACGAGGACGCCGTCCGCCCACCCGCACACGTCGAGATCGGCCGGGTCCAACGACGACACCTTCTGTTCGGCGACGATCCAGTCGAGCGCGGCGAGCTCGTCGTGCAGTTTGGCGGCGAACTCGAAGCGCAGTTCGTTCGCCGCGTGGTCGCGCCGGCGTTCCAGTTCGGCCCGCAGCCCCGACACCGCCGCCGGATCACGGGACAGTACGGCGACCGCCGTACGCGCGAGCGAATCGCGGTCATCCGGGCCGATCCCGAACAGCTCGGCGAACTCGCGCGCCGATCCCCGAGCCGTGCCCGCGTAGGTGAGCGGAAGTACGCGGTGGACGGCGGAGATCGCCTGCCGGACCCGCAAGCCGCCGAGGTACGGCCCGAAGTGCAGAGACGGTCCCGTCACACGATGGGCGAACCGTAGACCCGGCCTCTGCCGAGTGCGATCGAGCCGGATGTAGCCGACCACTTCCTGACCGCCCTCGGTGCGGTTCCACCGCGGCTTGGCGTGCTCCAGCAGGTTGCGCTCCAGCCATGCCGCCTCGTGCTCGGAGTCGCACCGCACCGCTTCGACCCGGTCGATGCGGTCCACCATCCGGCGCAACCGCGGGCGGTCCCCGAGGTTCGTCCAGTACGACTGCACCCGGCGCCGCAGGTTCACCGCGCGGCCGACGTACAGCACCTTCCCGGCCGCGTCCCGGAACCGGTAGACGCCCGGCCCCACCGGGAGCTCCCGAGCGACGGTCCGCGGCGAAGTCACCCGACCATTGTCACTTCCCGGCGACCAGGTCGAGGCCGACGACTCCGTCAGGCCGCCGCAGTCGCAACCGATCGTGGTCGATGGAGTAGGTGAGCTGCCCCTTCAGCCGGGCCAGCACGCCGTCCTGCAGGCGGAGAGCGTCGCCGGTGCAGGCCTTGTCGGTCACGGTCAACGCGCCGAAGGGCACCGTGGTCGCGGTGTGCGCGACGGTTCCCTGGAACTGGTTGCAGCCGGTGGAGCCGATGACCCGGCCGTCGTCGACCGTGATGTACGCCGGAGGCACGGTGGCGAAATGCTCGACCCGGTCCCGATCCGACACCATGCCCTCGACGGTCCAGGTGGTTCCGTCCAGCGGCAGGTCGGGCTCGACGAGCTGCCGAAGTTTCAGCACGATCGTCGTGCTGCCGCCGGCGAGAGTGAGTACGTCGCCGTCGCGCTTCCAGGTCGGCCGACTCGTCAGGAAGTCCCCGAACCACTTCTCCTGCGCGTCCTCGACCGTCCCGCAGCTCATCTCGGTCCCGCCGTAGGCGTCCATCACCAGCGTGCCGCCGTCGAACGTGGCCTCGCCGCCCATCTGGTTGCAGCCGGCGTTGAAGCCCAGTCCGCCCTTGTCCCCGAAGTCCAGCCGGAGCCGAGTCCCCGGCGCCAACTGCTTGTCCTTTCGGTCCTCGGTCACCTTCACCGACAGGTACGACTTCCCCACCGGCGACCCGCCGCCACCACCGCTTCCGGCCGGCGCTTCGTTGCCGCACGCAGTCAGGGTGATGCTCGCAACCAGTAGGCCCAGCAGTCGCATCCTCATATGTCGAGGATGCACATGAGACTCCGAACGTTGCATGACCCGCTGATGTGATGGGATCTGTGGTTGGGTTCCCCGGGTCGCCGGGTTACCGTCCAGGCGCAGTCGCCCGCTCGGGGAGCGTCCCGGGGAACCCACCAGCTAACTCTTCGCGACCATCAGCCAGCTGACCTGGATGTCCGGGGAGCGGGTCGGGGTGATGGTGACGGTGAGTTTTCCGTCCTCGCCGACCACACCGGAGTACGCCGCCGCCGCCGGAGTGGCGGTGAAGAGGCGCTGGGCGTCGACCACGCTTCCGTTGACCGCGACCGAGGCGGCCCGGTTGGCCCACGGCCACGGGTCGTAGTAGCCGGCGTGCACGGTGTAGGTACCGGGTTCGAGTCCGCCGAAGGTGTAGACGAGCGGCTCGTGGTTCTTCGCGTAACGCAACGTGGTGTAGAGATCACCGGTGCCCGACGGTGCGCTGGCCCCGGTGTAGCCCCAGGTCGTGCCGGTCGCGGGGTCGGTGCCCAGCGGTCGCTCGGGCGTCGAGTTGAGCAGCGGCGCCGCCACCTCACTCACGCGCGTCCAGTCCGGGGTGGCGGCGCCGCCCGCGTTGACGGCATACCGCAGGCCGTGCGGGATGACGACGACGGAACGCGTGAACGTTCGGCCGTCCGACAGCGTGCCGCGCAACTGGGCAGGGCCGGGCTGCGCGACACTCGCGGCGTCCCAACTGACGGCGACCTGCTCCGAACCGCGAGCAGTCGTCACGGTGACCTGCGCAGGCAGACTGCTCGTGTCGCCGAGCCACACGTGGTCCGGAACGGGCGACGTGACCGTCCAGCGGGTGTAGGACTCGAGGTCCTTCAGCGTCCACTCCTGATCCGGACCGATGGTGAGGCTACCGCCCTCGCCGAAGCTCATCGGCATCCAGACGTACGGCGCGTTCGCCAGGTCGCTCGGGGTCCACCGGTCCCCCATGAAGACGAACTTGTTGTGCTTGCGGTCGACCGGGATCACGTTCGTGCTCTGCGACCGGTAGGTGGTCGCGGCACCGTCCCCGGAGACCGGGTTCCCGCGATCGGTGAACTGGCCGAGGATGTTCTGCGAGGTCGCGTACCGCGCCGGGTTCGGGTCCCAGCCCGTGGCTCCCGACGTCACCAGGTAGTACGTGCCCTCGGCCTTGAACATCGCCGGCGCCTCCCGCTGGTTGCACGGCAGCGTCCGGACGAAGTCCTTGCCCTGAAGGGCGTTCTCCGGCGCGGCGGACAGGTACGTGTAGTCCTCGTTCAGCTTGGAGATGTACATCGTCCGGTTCTCCTCGGACGAGTAGATGATGTACGCCGTGCCGTCGTCGTCCACGAACAGGTTCATGTCCCGCGCCATCCCGCCGGCCGGGTCGAACGCGGGCGACGTACCGCACCACGGCACCGAGTCGCTCGGCACCCGGTTGAGCCGATAGGAGTCGATCCAGCGGAACGGGCCGGTCGGCGAGTCCGCGATCGCCACGCCGGCCTCGGCCCGCGCGTACGTCGACGTACCGGTCGGGGACGCTGGACCGTCGGAGTGCACCCACATGATCCACTTCCGGGTGGCCCGGTCGTAGATCACCTTCGGGCGCTCGAGGATCGACGGCCGCGCCCAGCCGTCGGTGCGCACGCTGTTGGTCGACAGGTCGCGCCAGACGATCTCTTTCTGAGCGGCGGTGTAGTGCCCGTAGAGCTTGGCGAAGTACTTGTCGTTCTCGAACTGGTCCTGCGAGCTCATCGCCCGCAGCGCGAGCCCTTCGTCCTTCCAGTTGTAGAGGTCGTACGACGAGTAGGCGTGCACCCCGGGACTGTCGAAGTACCCGTTGCTGCGGTCCTCGCCGTACCAGTAGTAGATGCGCCGGCCGCGGTGGTCGGTCGACGGCACGACCTGGCCGCCGTGGGCCTGGATCACCTGGCCGTTCGTGTCCAGCCACGGCTGGCCGGGTCGGAAGGACTCGGAGGGTTCGGCGGCCGCGGCGGGGGTGACGCCGACAGCCGCGGCCGCCAGCACCGTCAACGCCACAAGGGTTGATCGCAACATCGTGACTGTCTCCTCACGCAGGGCGAAAACGTGCGCCCAGCGTGCTGCGCTGAGCCGTCGACTTCAACGGTCCGTACACGTTCGAACACAGTCGATCCGATTCGGAGCTCTTCCTGGTCACCGTTTCCAACACGCTCTTGCCCGCACGCGCTTCCGTGCCGCATGCTGTCGGGCACCTCGAGCACTTGCCGGGAGTGGGGCCCGGGATCGAGGCTTGCCTGGGGGGACCATGCTGTATTCCGTCAAGAGACTGCTGGCCGTACTGTGCGTCCTGCTACTGGCACCGCTGCTCGCCACCGGGCCGGCACAGGCTGCGGTCGTACCGGGTGGTTTCAGTGAGCAGGTCGTTTTCACCGGGCTGACGAACCCGACCAACGTCGCGTTCGCCGACGACGGACGGGTCTTCGTCGCGGAGAAGAGCGGCCTGATCAAGGTGTTCGACTCACTCGACGACAGCACGCCGGGTGTCTTCGCGGACTTGCGCACGAAGGTCCACAACTACTGGGATCGCGGCCTGCTCGGGCTCGCTCTGCATCCCGGCTTCCCCGCCGATCCGCGCGTCTACGTCCTCTACACGTACGACGCACTCGTCGGTGGCACCGCACCGAAGTGGGGAACCGTCGGTGGCACCAGCGATCCCTGCCCGTCGCCCCCAGGGCCGACAGGCGATGGCTGCCAGGTCAGTGCCCGGTTGTCGGTGCTCACTCCCAGCGGTACGGCGGTCGCCGAACAGGTGCTGGTCGAGGACTGGTGTCAGGTGTTCCCGAGTCACTCGATCGGCTCGATCGAGTTCGGTCCGGACGGCATGCTCTACGCCGGTGGCGGCGACGGCGCCAGCTTCAACTACGCCGACTACGGCCAGGACGGCCTGACGTCCTCGGACCTCACGCCGGACAACCCATGTGGCGATCCGCCGTCACCGACCGGCACCGCACTCACGCCGCCGTCGGCCGAAGGCGGTGCGCTGCGAGCCCAGGACCTCCGGACGAGTGGTGATCCCACGACCCTCGACGGTTCGATCATCCGCGTCCACCCCGACACCGGGCTGGCCGCGCCCGGCAATCCGCTGCTGAGCAGCCCGGACCTCAACGCCCGCCGGATCGTCGCGCACGGTCTGCGCAACCCGATGCGGTTCGACTTCCGGCCGGGCACCAGCGAACTCTGGATCGGCGACGTCGGCTGGAGTGCGTCGGAGGAGATCAACCGCATCGTCAGTCCGACCGCGGGCGTGACGAACTTCGGCTGGCCCTGCTACGAGGGCAACGCCAGACAAGGCGGCTACGACGGGATCGACCTCAACATCTGCGAGAACCTCTACGCCGCCGGTCCGGACGCGGTCGCGTCGCCGTACTTCGCCTACAAGCGCTCCGAGCAGGTGGTCGCCGGTGAGAGCTGCGGCACCGGCAGCTCGTCGCTCAGCGGAATGTCCTTCTACGAGGAGGGAAACTACCCACCGGAGTACGACGGCGCCCTGTTCTTCGCGGACTACAGCCGCAAGTGCATCTGGGCGATGCTGCCCGGCGGCAACGGTCTGCCCAGTGCGTCCGAGCTCGTCACCTTCGCGTCCGGCAACGGGACGACCAGACTGCAGACCGGGCCCGGCGGGGACATCTTCGCCGTCGACTACGACAACGGCCGGCTGTTGCGCTACGTCTACAACGGCACCAACAATCCGCCGACCGCGATCATCGACGCCGACCCGACGAGCGGTCCGAGCCCGCTGACCGTGACCTTCGACGGCACTGCCTCCGACGACGCCGACGGTCACCCGCTGACGTACGCGTGGGACCTGGACGGCGACGGCCAGTACGACGACTCGACCGCGGCCACCGCCCAGTACACCTACTCGGGCAGCCGGGTCGTCACCGTCAGGCTCCGGGTGACAGACGGACACGGCGGAGTCGGCACCGCGTCGACCGAGATCGACGTCGCCAACGGTCCACCGACCGCGACCATCACCGCGCCCACACCCGCGACGACGTGGAAGGTCGGCGACACCATCAGCTTCGCCGGTACGGCGACCGACCCCGAACAAGGCACCTTGCCCGGATCGGCGCTGACGTGGGCGTTGATCATGCACCACTGCCCGAGCGACTGCCACGCGCACCAGATCACCACGATGACCGGTGCCACCGGCACGTTCACCGCGCCCGACCACGAGTATCCGTCGTACCTCGAGCTCCGGTTGACGGCGAAGGACTCCGCCGGGCTGACCGACGTGAAGAGTCTGCGGCTCGACCCGAAGACCGTCGGGCTGACGTTCGCGACCAGCCCGTCCGGGCTGAGGCTCACCTACTTCTCGAAGGCCGTGACCACACCGAGCACCAGTACGGCGATCATCGGGTCGAACGGCTCACTGTCCGCCGACCTGCTGCAGCAGTCCGCGAACAACCTGTACCGGTTCGCGTCCTGGTCGGACGGCGGGGCGCGCACCCACAACTTCGTCGCGCCGGCCACGCCGACGACGTACACGGCGTCGTACATCCCGAAGCGGAACCTGGCGCGCAACCGTCCGGTCGCGGTCTCGAGCGTCTACACCGCGGGTCGTGAAGGACCGAAGGCCGTGGACGGCTCGATGTCGACGGCCTGGTCGAGCGCCCGGAGTGATCCACAGTGGATCCGCGTCGATCTGGGTTCGATCACAGTGGTCAACCGGGTGCTGCTCAACTGGCTCGGATCGTCATACGGCAAGGCCTATCAGGTGCAGGTGTCGACCAGCGGGCGGACGTGGAAGACCGTGTACGCCACGACCACCGGGGACGGTCTCACCGACAATCTGGTGTTCACCCCGAACTACGCGAGGTACGTCCGGGTCACCGCGACAGCTCGCGGTCTTCCCGGCAGCTACTACTCGCTGTGGGAGTTCGGGGTGTTCCAGGACACCGGTCACATCACCGGGATCGCCGGCAAGTGCGTCGACATCTACAAGGCGAGCTCGGCCGACGGTACGCCGATCACGCTGTACACCTGCCACGGCAATCCGAACCAGCAGTGGACCCAGTTCGAGGACGGTACCGTGCGGTCGCTCGGGAAGTGCCTCGACGCCCGGGGTACGGCGATCCGCACACCGGCCGTGCTGTGGACGTGTGACGGCAGCGAAGGCCAGAAGTGGTTGCCTCGCACGAACGGCACTCTGCTGAACGTCCGGTCGGGCCAATGCCTGGATGCCACTGGCGCCTCCAGCGCGAACGGTACGCGGCTGATCCTCTACACCTGCCACACCGCGATCAACCAAAGGTGGACGCTGCCTTAGCGCGGGCCCGGAAGCGCCGCTCCCCGGAGCCGACCGTGTGGCGGGCACCGTCGGGAAGGACGACCTCGGCGGTCGTGTTGACCGGCACGGTGACGTCGATCGAGACCACGTTGCCGTGCCGTCGCCACGACGCTTTGATTCGTCCGCGGACGGTGTCCAGTTCGATCGCTGCGCCGGGCAACTGACCGGTGACCCGAGGCTGGAGTCTGAAGTGGGCCCATCCCGGTTCCACGGTTCGATGCCTGCGCCGATGCTCCGAGACCTGATGGGATCCGGGCCGATGTGTGCAGTTCGACAGGAGGTGTCCGGCGATCGAGCCGGATTGCTGATCTGCTCAGGCGTGCGTCGCCGGCAGTAGGCGCATACGTCCTGTCGAACTGCAGCAAGCTCAACGTATCTTGACGGACTCTACGTAGGCGGTTTCGAAGACGGCTGCGTCGCTCACCGGTCCGGGCCGGCCATTCTCGTCGCGCACCTGCACCGACCAGTGGTAGCGGGTCCGCGAGCGGAGGGCTGTGCCGCCGTACTGCCGTCCGGTCTGGGCAGTGGACGCGACCCAGCCGGAGTCCCACACCGGTGCGGCACCCGCGGGTGTGCTGCGAGCGACCCGGATCGGTACGCCGACTGCGTGCGGTCCTCGCCGTCCCCGGTCAGACGCCATCCGAAGACCGGAGTCACGCTGTCGATCCCGAGGGGATCGCTCAGGTGATCGGTCGTCAGATCGACGGCGCGCAACCCCTGACCGGTTGCGGTCGCGGCGGCGGAAGCGGACCCAACGACCAGACCGGCGCTCCCACCGGCGAACGCGCCGAGGACACTTCGGCGTCTGGGCTCGAGCATCACAGTGCTCCTCTCCTGGACCAGCTCTCAGCGTCGTCCGAGGCGTTGCTTCCCCGCATCGTCCGGCGGGCGGCATCACGAGTACGCCGCCCGGCGTACGCACGCTGTCCGGGTGGTGCGACGCTTCGCAGACCGACGACACAGAACGGCCGGATGTGAGGTGACCTCACATCCTGGGGCGCGTCGTCGTCGTTGGTGGAGAGGCTCGTCCCCGACCAGGTGATGGGCGACTACGACGCGCCACACCCGTGGCACTCCGCCGTGGGTGGGCGCATCCTCCCCAGCGTCGCGAACGCCGCTGGTCCTGCGGGCAGCTCGTGGTCAGGCGTTTCGGTGTTGGTCGGCGCACACCGCGGCGATCCAGGTCCAGCCGAGAAGTACGGCGACGCCGAAGGCGATGATCGTGGGGCGGGAGCCGGCGCCGGCGCTCAGACCGGCGAAGGCGCCGAAGAAGAGGATGCCGGTGGCGGCGGAGTACCGGCTGAAGGCGGTCCGGCCGATGCTGCGGTAGTGCGCGGCGACCACCAGGCAACCCGCGATCAGGCCGGTGAAGCCGACGGTGCCGGCGACGAAGTGGCCCATGCCGCGGGCGCTGATCTCGGCGTAGTCGGCCGGCGTACCGGCCGGGAAGCCCGCCGCCGGGTCGGCCGGGAACAACGCGGCGAGCAGCAGGCCGACGCCGTACGCGCCGAGCAGCCGCGGCGCCCACCTGCTCCCCCGGCCGGTCAGCGTACGACGCAGTCCGGCCGCGGCCCCGATCGACAGCAGCCCGGCGATCACGAAGTTCGCGGTCTGGATCCACCCCGGACCACCGTTGGCCAGCAGGCTCGCCGGGTGCCGGGTGATGTCGAACGCCTCCCGGGTGAAGGCCTGGCCCAGCCAGACCGCCACGTACAGCGGCCCGGCCACGATCCCACCGGTCAGCAGCGCACGGGTCGAAACACGGGTGGATGCCGGGATCGTCACATTATTGGTGGTCATGGCCAGGTCCTTCCAGAGGTCAGAGGTGCTGTCACCCCTGCGTCGACCAACCCGACCCGTTTTCGACACCCACCCCGGACCTTCTCATTCGGCCAGGAGTTTCTCGTAGGTTTCGGGGGACCAGCTGGCGGCAGTCTTGGTGTTGAGGGTGGCTCCCAGACGGTCGTAGAAGCGGTAGCCGGCCGTGTTTTCCAGGCGGAGGCCCCAGCTGATGGTCAGGCGGTCCGGGAGGGCGTGCCGGGCCAGGTCGAGCATCAGGAGGCGGCCGATGCCGCTGGAGCGGTACTGCTCGCGGACGTACAGGTCGTCGAGGGCGAGCAGGTCGCCGCCGACCCAGAGGTAGGGGCGGCGCAGGGACGAGACGTAGCCGGCCGGCTCGCCGTCGACCTCGGCGAGCAGGACGATCACGTCGTTGCGGCCGAGGAAGCCCTGCCAGTCCTCGACGGTGGCGGTGACGTGCTGCGCCTGGTCCTGGTAGTCGGCGAGCTCGACCAGCATGGTCCGGACGAGCTCGGCGTCCGCGGGGACCGCACGGCGGATCTCAGTGGGCATGGGCTGCTGCTCCTGTCGAAGGCTTGGCGCTCGGTACGACGACCAGCGCGAGAATCGCCGCGGCCGCGGCGGTGACGGCGGCGAAGGTGAATCCGCGGCTGAACCCCGTGCTGACCGTCCCGGCCAGGCTGGCGGCCGCGATGCTCGACACGACCGCGACCCCGATCGAGGCACCGAACTCGTGGAAGGTGCTCAGGATCCCGGACGCCAGCCCGGCCTCGCGGTAGTCGATCTGCGCGAACGTGGTGGTCGAGGCCGCGACGAACGCGGCACCGATGCCGCCGGCGCCGACACTCGTCCCGATCACGACCATGGCAGCACCTTCCCAGAGGGCGGGGACAGCGATACCGAGCGCCGCGATCGTCAGCCCGATCATCGCCACCGGACGGGCCCCGGCCTTGCCGATCACCTGGCCGGACACCTGCGCGCCGATGATGGTCAGGACGGCGATCGGCAGGAACAGCAGCCCGGTCCGGAGAGCGCCGTACCCCTTGTAGTGCTGCAGGTAGAACGACCCGAGGAAGAAGATCGCGATCATCAGCGCGGTCGCCACCAGGATCAGGAACGTCCCGGCGGTCACCGGGCGACGGGTCAGGATGCGCAGGTCCATCAGCGGCGAGCGGACGACGTTCTGCAGCCAGGCGAACGCCGCGTAGAGCACGACCGCACCGGCCAGCGTGCCGAGGGTGGCGACCGACAGCCAGCCGCGGTCGCCCGCGTCGATCAGCGCGTAGATCGCCGTCCCGGTACCGGCCGTCACCAGGATCGCGCCCGGGACGTCGAGCCGGCCCTGGCTCTCGGCCGGACGGTCGGCAGGCAGCAGCTTGAGCAGGATCGCGAACACGATCACGCCGATCGGCACGTTCACGTAGAACACCCACTGCCACCCCGGACCGGCGGTCAGCACACCACCGAGCAGTACGCCGATCGCGGACCCGCCGCCGCCGATCGCGGACCAGATGCCGAGCGCCTTGTTCCGCTCGTCGCCGTCGAACGTCTTGGTCACCGTCGAGAGCGCGGCCGGCGACAGCATCGCGGCGCCGACACCCTGGGCGATCCGGCCGCCGATCAGCAGTTCGGCACTGTTGGCCAGACCGGTGACCAGCGAGGCCGCGGTGAACACCAGCAGACCCGCCAGCACCACCTTGCGGGAGCCGAACAGGTCGGACGCCCGGCCGCCGAGCAGCATCAGGCCGCCGAACATCAGCGTGTAGGCGCTGACCACCCAGGTCAGCGTGTCACGTTCCAGCCCCAGGTCGGTGCCGATGTGCGGCAGCGCGATCGCCACCACGGTGACGTCGAGGATCAGCATGAACTGCGCGACGGCGAGCAGTCCGAGCATCCGCCACCGCCGCGGGTCGGCCGCGGTGGCCGGAGGTTCTTCCATCGTCGGTCCGGACATCTCCGGCCCTCCTCACGAACTCGTTATCTCGAACACCGCTGTTCGAATTATTTCAGCTACAGTAACTCGTACAGCGGTGTTCGACAAGGGAGGTGTGGATGCCGGCGAAGCCGACGGGAACGACGACCAGGCGGGCCGACGCGCAGCGCAGCATCGCCGCGATCGTGGACGCGGCGACCGAGTGCCTGAGCCGGGATCCGGCCGCGAGCACCAGCGAGATCGCCAAGGTCGCCGGGGTCGGCCGGGTCACTCTCTACGGCCACTTCCCGTCCCGCACCGACCTGATCGACGCGGTGTTCGTGCGCGCGATCGAGGGGGGTGAGGCCGCACTCGGGCAGGTCGACCTGACCGGCGACCCGCGCGCGGCGATGAGCCGGCTGATCGAGTCCAGCTGGCACCTGGTCGACCGGTTCCGCTCACTGCTGGTCGCCGCGCAGGACGCGCTGCCGCCGGGCCGGATCCGCGAGTTGCACGCCGACCCGATGGAGCGGGTCGAGCGGCTGATCGAGCGCGGCCGGAAGGAGGGTGTGTTCCGGACCGACCTGCCGACGTCCTGGCTGGTCGGCACCATGCACAGCGTGATGCACGGCGCGGCCGACGAGATCAACGCGGGCCGGCTCAGCCCCGACCACGCCGCCGAGTACATCACCGCGACGGTGCTGGCCGCGTTCACCCCGCCTGGCGAACCCGTGCCCGGGGTACAGCGATGACAAGCTGAACGGCGGGTACCGGCTTCGTCCGCCTCAGCTTCGGCACCGGACCCAAGCTCCTCGAGGAACTCGTCTCCCGCCTGCGGCCGACTACTCCAGCCAGGTGGTTTCGAAGGTCGGGTTGGCGTGGATGTGTACGGCCTCGTAGCCGCCGGGACCGGTCGAGAACTTGTGCGCCGTCTCCGCCGGGACCACGAGGATCTGGCCGGCCCGGCCGACGACCTGCTCGGTGCCGACGGTGAACGTGGCCGAACCACGCCGGATGATGAACGTCTCGGCGTACGGGTGCTGGTGCAGGCGCGGACCGACGCCCTCCTTGGTGGTCGACTCGAGGATCAGCGAGACCCCGGCTCCACCTGGCAACTGCTCGTAGTTCTCGGTCCACTCCTCGCCGTCGTCCCGCCCGTCGGCGCGGTTCACCACCACCGCACCGGTGTTCGCGATCTCGGTCATCACGTCTCCCCTCTGGTTCCCGCCCACCGTAGACGGCGATCGGGTCGGTCGCGACCGCGTCGACCAGGACCGAAAGGCTCAGCCGGCCGGCTCGCGCTCGACCTGCCGGGCGGCGACCGGACCAAGTGCCGCAACCACCAGCGCGAGTACGGCGACGCCGCCGAGCGCGACCGGCAACGACCACGCGGACGAGGCGGCACCCACCGCGGCCGGGCCGAGCAGGAAGCCCAGGTACGCGATCGTGGTCACGGTCGAGATGGCCCCGGCCCGGCGCGCGGGACCGGCCCAGGCGCCGGCCAGGCCGATGATCGTCGGCGCGCAGACCGACGTCCCCAGGCCGGCGACGCCGATCCCGATCAGTGCGAGCCACGCGGATCCGGCGGTGGCGGCTGTGATCGAGCCGGCGGCCGCGATCAGACCGCCGGCGACCAGGAGGTGCACCGGCCGGAGCCGCCTGAGCAGCGCGTTGCCGGCGATCCGGCCGGTCGCGGCCGCGGCGGCGAACACCGCGGGCGCACTGGAGGCCAGCCCGGGCGCCGCGGAGAGGGAGGTGTCGAGGTGTACGGCGCTCCAGCTCTGCCACGCGTTCTCGACGACGTAGGCGAGCGCGCAGAGTCCGCCGAAGACCAGGAGGACCGGCTCGATCCGGCGCTCGGCCTTCGGCTCTCTGGCGGCGCGGAGGTTCTCCCGGGAGCCGGGTGCGAGTACGGCGAGACCCGCGACGGTGATGATCACGCCGGCCCCACCGAGCACCAGGAACGCGTCCGCGCCGGCTGTGCGCAGTGCCGCCGTACCGAGGCTGGCGACCACGACCGCGACGGAGAAGACACCGTGGGCAAGATTCATCAGCGGCCGTCCGGTGGCTGCCTCGGCGTGAGACCCGGTCGCGTTGATCGCCACGTCCGTAGCCCCTGATGTGGCCCCGAGTAAGAAGAGCGCCGCGCTCAGGGTGACGGCCGAGCCGGCCAGCGCCGGCAGTACGCCGGTGACCCCGAAGAGCACCACCACGACCGGCAGCACGACACCGCCGTACCGGTCGATCAGGTAGCCGGTGAGACGCATCGTCGCCAGCGCGCCGAGCCCGACCATCAGCAGCGCGATCCCCAGCTCACCGTCGTCGACGCCGGCGCCGTTCCGCACCGCGGGAAGGATCGCGCCCCACGCACCCCAGAACAGACCGAAGCCACCGAAGCCGACGAGTGTCTTGAGCACCCGGTCAACCCTAGGCGGTCAGCGGTCGAGCTGGTCATGGTGTAGCGGGGGTGCATCGTCCGTCACCACGACCCGGCTCTGCAATCGCAACAAAAGGGCACGTTCGTCGTCGTGTGGCGTGCCCTACAAGAATCTCCCGCTCCGGCCTGGGTACCGGAGGACTGTCGGGTTGAGCAGACAGCCCGCCCAGCGGAATCCCCGTAGTGGGCACTCGCAGAGTTCGCCACGGGGACCGCTGCGTTCAGCCGAGTTGCTCGACCGACTCCGCATGCCGCCGCGCCAGGTCGTGGTAGACCGCGGCGTTGTGGTCGACGAACAGTTTGGCGACGCCCTCGAGCGGGACGATCTTCTTCGCCGGACTGCCCATCGCGACCGACTCCGGCGGGATCTCGGCGCCGGGCGTCACCGTCGACCCGGCCGCCACCAGGCTGCGCGCGCCCACCACCGCGCCGTCGAGCACGATCGCGCCGTTGCCCACCAGCGCCTGCTCGCCGATCGTGCAGTCGTGCACCAGGCACTGGTGGCCCACGGTCGCGTTCGGGCCGATCTCACACCCGTTGCTGCCGACGTGGATGACGGTGTTGTCCTGGATGTTCGCGCCCGCCCGGATCGTGATCCGGCCCAGGTCGGCGCGCACGACGGCGCCGTACCAGATCGACGCCCCTTCCTCCACGACGACGTCCCCCACCAGCGTCGCGGTCGGCGCGATCCACGCGTCCGGGTGCACGGCCGGACTCTTACCTTCGAACGAGAACAAGGGCATAGCGCACCTTAACCAGGGTCAGAAATTCGTGCCGCCGACGGTGTCAAATCTCGCGGGACCGGTCCGACGTACCTGTGAAAGCCCGGACACGACCCCTGGAGTCACCCGATGAGCACCTTCAAGCGGTTGCTGGTGAACACCCTCGTCGCCAACGTGACGACCTCGTTCTTGTCCTTCGCGCTGGCGTTCTGGGTCTACCTGGTGACCGAGTCGGTGCTGGTCGCGTCCATCGTGTCCGGCTCCTCGATGCTGGCCGGCGCGCTGATGGGCGCCGTCTTCGGCGCGATCGTGGACGCCAACCGCAAGAAGACCGCGATGGTCATCGCGAGCTCGGTCACCGGCGTCGCGTTCGCCGCGGCCGGGCTGGTGTACCTGGCGGTGCCGGTCACCGACTGGAACCGGCCGTGGTTCTGGGTGTTCGCGGCGCTCGTGCTGGTCGGCAGCCTCGCCGGCGGCCTGCGGAGCATCGCGCTCTCGACGACCGTGACGCTGCTGATCCCGGCGGACCGGCGCGACAAGGCCAACGGGATGGTCGGCACGGTCAACGGCCTGGCGCACCTGGTGACGAGCGTCCTGAGCGGACTGTCGGTCGGCTTCCTCGGCATGGGCGGTACGGTCGCGATCGCCGTCGTACTGACGGTCGTCGTGCTCGGGCACCTGATGCTCGCGATCCGGATCGACGAGGCCCGGCCGCACCGCACCGGCCGGCAGAGCCACCTGGACCTGCGGGGCTCGTGGCGGACGATGCGCGCCGTTCCCGGTCTGGTGCCGCTGGTCCTGTTCAGCACCTTCAACAACCTGATCATGGGGGTGTTCATGACGCTGATGGACCCGTACGGTCTGAACCTGTTCCCGGTCCAGTCGTGGGGCATCGTCCTCGGCGTCACCAGCATCGGCTTCATCGCCGGCGGTGCGATCGTCGCCCGCTTCGGCCTGGGCCGCTCGCCGCTGCGGATCCTGCTGCTGGCGAACGTCGCGATCGCCGTGATCGGCATGACCGTCGCGATCCGCGAGTGGCAGTCGCTGCTGGTCCTGGGGATGCTCGGCTTCATGGTGGTCATCCCGTTCGCGGAAGCCGCCGAGCAGACGATCCTGCAGCGCGTCGTCCCGTTCGAGACCCAGGGCCGCATCTTCGGCTTCGCCCACAGCATCGAGTCCGCGTCGACCCCGGTCGCCGCCTTCGCGATCGGCCCGGTCGCCCACTTCCTCGTGGTGCCCTTCATGAACTCGGGCAGCACCCACCCCACCCTCACCTGGCTCCTCGGCGAAGGTCACTCCCGGGGCCTGGCCCTCACCTTCGTCATCGCCAGCACCATCATGCTCGTCGTCGTACTCCTGGCCTTCCTCACCACCACCTACCGCCGCCTCACCCACGAGTACAACGCGATGGTCACCAC
>NZ_SMKR01000071.1 GCF_004348725.1 Kribbella turkmenica | reverse complement strand
GGTCCGATCTGCAGAACCTGACCTACGGCGACGCAGACTCGGTCGGGCTCTTCCAGCAGCGGCCCGGGGCGGGATGGGGGTCAGTTGAACAGATCACAAAGGATCCCGGGCCGGAGTACGCGATCAAGGCCTTCTTCGGTGGTCAGGAGAAGCCGGATCCGCCCGGGCTGGTGGACATCGACGGCTGGCCGTCGATGGCCCTCGGAGACGCGGCCCAGCGAGTGCAGGTGTCCGCATTCCCAGATCGCTACGCCACGCGAGAGCGCGAGGCCCGCCAGATCGCGGCGGCCGCAGGCATCGACCTGGAGCGCGCCGGCAACCCGTACGCCGGCCGAGCGGGCGCACCCCCGGCCGGTTCGACCGAAGGCGTCGCGCAGGACGACGACTGCGGCGGCGAAGGCCTGATCTCCGGTCAACCGGTGAACGGCGTCTGGCCCGAGGAGCAGCAAACCATCACCGACCCGACCGGAACAGGCGGCCTGGTCACCCCGCGTACGGCGGCCTGGGTCGCCGCGGCCCGCAAGAACTTCGGCACCCTCAGCATGAGCTGCTGGGACGCACACGTCTGGAACCCGACCAGCGACCACCCGAGAGGCAAGGCCTGCGACATCATGGTCGGCACCGACGCCCGCCGATCGTCCCCAGCCCGAGCCCGCGGCGACCAGATCGCGAACTGGGCGGTCAAGACCGCCGGCCAGACCGGCGTGCGCTACGTCATCTGGTACGGAAAGATCTGGTCCGCCCGCCGAGGCACCTGGATCCCCTACAACGGCGGCGGCGTCTACAGCCCCACCGACGCCACCGGCGGCCATTACGACCACGTCCACGTGTCCCTGTACTGATGGACACTTGACCGTGCGCCCATTGCGATTGTCCAGCTGTCCGGAGGAACGTGATCGATGACCCACCCGACTGAACCGAACAATCCGGGTGATGAGGTGGGACCCGCTCCGGGGCAGCCCTTCAATCAGCATTCGATGCCGCCGGCTTCCCAAAGCCCACCTCAACCGCCATGGAACCAACTGCCCCCGGGCGGCGACCAGAATACCAACAGCGCCCATCAAGACAAATCATCGGTGATACGTCCGGACGTATCTGCAGCTACAACGCTGCTCGTAGCCGTGCCTTGGTTCTTCTGGAGCCTTGTCATCGTCCTCTGGATCTCGAACGTTTTCGGCAGTTGGAATTGGATCCTGGTTGGACTGTGGATCGTGTCCGGGGCAGTCACGTTCTTCCACCCGGTAGAGGACCTGATCGCCCGCTATCTCTACCGGCTGCGTCGGCCAACAGCCGTGGAAGAGCAACGGTTGGGGCAGGCGTGGCCGCAGGTGATCCATCGGGCGGGTATCGACAGCGGCCGGTTCTCGCTCTGGATTCAAGAATCGGATGACGTGAACGCGACGCCGACGCCTGGGCACACGGTGGCGGTGACTCGGTGGGCCCTGTACACACTGCCCGCCACGCACTTGGAGGCAGCGCTCGCGCATGAAGTCAGTCACCACATGGGTGGCCGCGCCTGGCTGAGCCTCCTCAACTTCTGGTACTCGATTCCGGCTCGTTGTGCACTCTTCGGAGTGCGGGCGCTGGTCCAGCTGATGAAAAAGGTTCCCGCCGTCGGTTGTGCCGTCGTAGGTTTCCTGATCCTGGCCTACTCCGGCATCTTGTTCGCAGTGCTGACGTTCGGCGACGGATACGTGACGGCGCTGCTCTTCGTGACGCCGTTCATCGCGCCGCCGATCCTTGCGTGGCTCAACCGCTGGCAGGTCAAGCAGGCTGATCGGCGGGCGGCGGTGATGGGGTACGGGGCGACCCTCATCCAGGTGCTGTACGGCTGGCAGATGCAGAACCAGCAAATGTTTGGCCGTGAGACAAGTCGCAGAGCTCAACTGATATCGAGCACTCCGTCTCTCGTGGAGCGAATCCAAACTATCGAACGAGCCACAGCCACACTGCCACGAGAGTCGTTCTAGGGCGGACCGGAGACCCAAGATCGGGTGCCGGGTCGCCCTCATGTCCGGGGTTGATCGGCGAAGGTTCGGGGCCACCGGCGCACGACGGGTGTTGCGAGATCGATCCGACGGCCGCCGTTCTCGAAGTAGTTCGGCCATCACTAGGTGACGGACACGACGATCAAGCGGCATGCGTCAACGACGGGCCGCCATCACCGGTGTTCCTCGCCCGCTCGAAGGCGGGTGGATTGGAGCCTCCTCGTCAGCCTCCGGCCGTAGCAAACCGCGGTGCACGGGCGAGATTCGTTTGGGGCGCTGCGGTTTGATCGGCAGGAACGGTGTTGGCGCACCTTAGCCGACGGTGCGGCTGACGGACCGTGGCTGGCGGTACTCGTCGACTCATGGATGGGTCAGGCGGTGATGCGGCGTACCTCATGGGTGGCGGTGGGGGAGGTGAAGGCCAGGAGGTTGTGGGCTTCGGATTCTATGGATTGCCAGGTTCGGCGGGTCAGTTCGGTGATGGGCTGGATCTCCAGGATGGCTTCGGTTTTGGTGTTCTTGGTTAGTTTCCAGAGGGCGGTGGCTCGGCCGTTGTGGAGGGTGGAGCCTCGGGTAAGGACCTCTTGGAGGGTGAGGGACTGGCGGGTGGCGGTGTCGATCCAGCGGGTGCGGTCGGCGTGCGAGAGGAGGAGGTTGTCGTACTCGGGGAGGAAGCGGACCGGGATCTCGGTGTGCTCGTCGGGGAGGGTGATGTCCGGGAGGTCGTAGAGGGTGCGGCCGGATTCGGCGTCGATGTAGGTGCGGAGGTCGAGGCGGTCGAAGACCTCGGCGAGGCGGGTGAGGCCGGACCAGTTCTGGGCGTCGGCGACGGAGGCTGGGCCGTAGGCGGCGAGGTAGCGGCGGACCAGGTCGTCAGGGGAGGGGTCGGAGGCGACGGGGACGCCGAGCCAGAGGTCGGCGGTGGACATCGCGGGGTTGCCGCCCCTGCCCCAGATGCCGCGGGGCGGGGTCTGGATGGTGGGCAGCAGACAGCGTACTGCGTGTGCCAGCGCCGCGGACTCGCGGTCCGGCCAGAGCGGCGCGAGGTGGTCCCGCAGCTGGACGGCGGTCGCCGGGCCCTCGGTCATCCGCTCGATCCCGGCCTCGAGGACGGCGTCGATGTCGAGCCCCTCGAGCCGGTGCCGGCCGTACGTCATGTTCTGGAAGACCTCGCGCTCGAGCCGCGGCTGGATCAGCGGGCGGAACGCGAGGAAGTCCCGGCTCGACATCAGGTGGATCGTTGCCCGCATCATCGAACCGCGGACGGCCTCGCGGTTCTCGATCAGCCCGGCCAGCTCGGCCGGGTCGAAGTCGTTCAGCCGAGTCCACAGGCCGACGTACGGCGCGAGCGGCGACTGCGCCTGCATACCGACGAGATGCTCGATCGTCTCCAGCGCGGTGGCGTCACGGCGTTCGGTCAGCCACTGGCGCTCGAGGGTGGCGCGGTTCAGGGCCTGCAGACTCAACTTCGACATGGCTGATCCTCTCCTGGTTTACGGATCAAACGCTAGGAGGAGAAGCGGTCAGCCCCGGTCCGTCAGTCGACTGCCAAGGATTTCCCTTGCTGGTCGGGTCTCCTGCTTCCCACCGGCCTGCCGGGGCAACTAGGGTTCGACGGATCGTAGTTGTAGCGTCACACAGCTCGCCTACCTAGGAGGGGAACACATGGCGAAACGCGTGATCGCGGTCGTCACTGCCGGTCTGGCCACCGTCTCGATGGGGCTGTCCTTCACCAGCGCTGCGGGGGCGGCGCCGGAGAGTTCTGCCGCGAATCCGTCCGGCCTCAAGCTGATCAAGACCAAGACCTCGCTGCTCGGCAAGCACTTCTGGTACCAGCAGACCTACAAGGGCCTGCCGGTGATCAACGGGTACTACGCCAGGCACGTCACGAAAGGTGGTGGCGTCCAGATCGCCGACGGCCGCGACGCCGTCCCGGCGAGCCTGGACGTGACGGCGAAGGTGCCGTCGGCAACGGCGACCAAGTCGGCGAACGCGGCGGTCGCCGCGCGTGCCGCCCGGGCCCGGATCGCCGGTCCCGAGAAGGACGTGACCCCGGTCCCGACCGCCACCGACGGTGCCGCCCAGCTGGCCGTCGTCGGCGGCCCGAACGCCCGGCTGGTCTGGAACGTCACCAGCCGGTCGGCGCAGGGTGTCACCCGGTCGCTGGTCGACGCGAAGACCGGCTCCCTGATGGAGTCGAAGGTGATCAGTGACCACGCCGACGGCCGCGGCATCGTCTTCGACCCGAACCCGGTGGTCAGTGAGCGGAACGAGAAGCTGACCGACCAGGACGACGCCGACACCGACGAGCTGTTCCCGGCGCACAAGAGCGTCGTACTGCGGAACCTGGCCGGCAACGGCAAGCTCGAGGGCACGTATGTCAACATCGTCGCGGCCAAGGGCGGCGTGGCCGAGAGCCCGAACAACCGGTTCCTGTACTACCGCGACGACGACCGGTTCGAGCAGGTGATGGCGTACTACCAGGTCAACCAGACCCAGGAGTACATCCACAGTCTCGGCTTCACCGAGGTGAACAACGAGTCGCAGGACTTCGAGATCAACACCTACGCGGGCGACAACTCGTTCTACGACCCGTCGACCGACACCATCACGATGGGCGAGGGCGGCGTCGACGACGGCGAGGACGCCGAGGTGATCTGGCACGAGTACGGCCACGCGATCCACGACGACGTCGTCCCCGGGTACGGCGAGTCGCTGCAGGCCGGCGCGATCGGCGAGGGCTTCGGCGACTACTGGGCCGTCACCATGTCGGTGCCGGTGAGCCGGAACTTCGACCTGCCGTGCGTGATGGACTGGGACGCGACGTCGTACACCTCGACCGAGCCGCACTGCCTGCGCCGGACCGACACCGGCAAGACCACCGACGACATCGTCAACCAGGTGCACGACGACGGTGAGATCTGGTCGCACGCGCTCTGGGACATCCACAAGGCGCTCGGCCGGAACAAGGCCAACAAGGTGATTCTCGAGGGCACGTTCTTCTACGCGCCGGACACCTCGTTCGCCGACGCCGCCCGGGTGACCGTGCAGGCCGCCCGCCTGCTCTACGGCAAGGCCGCGGCCGCGAAGGTCACGGAGGCCTTCCAAGCCCGCAAGATCCTCTGACGACACCAGGTCATGCGCCCACGGCTACTGTGGGCGCATGACCGTAGTCATGCCACGCCTCCGGCGCGGCTCATGGGGCTCGAACTCCCGGCCTTCCCTCGTCGCTCCGGTCGCTCCGGTCGCTCCGGTCGCTGCGCGCCCGGCGCTCCTCAGTCCGCGCCGGGAGGCCCCATGACCTGGAGTACGGCGGACATCCCCGACCTGGCCGGACGTCGGGCGCTCGTCACCGGAGCCACCAGCGGACTCGGCTACGAGACCGCGCTCGAGTTGCTCAAGCACGGGGCCGATGTACTCCTCGCGGCGCGCGAGCCCGAGAAAGCCGCCCTGGCCGCGGACGGTCTCGCGCGGGCAGCGAACCGGGAGCCGACGGTCGTCGAGCTGGATCTGGCTGATCTGACCACCGTCGAGAAGGCGGCCGACCAGGTCGGCAAGACGTGCGACCGGCTCGACCTGCTGGTGAACAACGCCGGCGTGATGGCGCCGCCGTACCGGCAGACCGCCGACGGGTTCGAACTGCAGCTCGGCACCAATCATCTCGGGCACTTCGCCCTCACCGGCCGGCTGCTGCCCTTGTTGCTGAAGGCACCGGATCCGCGCGTGGTGACGGTCAGCTCGATCATGCACAGGACCGCGCGCGGGCTCACGGCCGCGGACTTCCGGCAGCCACAGCAGGGCTACTGGAAGTGGGACGCGTACGGGAAGTCCAAGCTGGCCAACGTACTCTTCATGCTCGAGCTCGACCGCCGGGCACGAGCCGCACGATCCAACCTGCTCAGCGCGGGGGCGCATCCCGGCTACGCGTCCACCCACCTGCAGGCAGCCGGGCCGGAGTTGGCCGGCCGGGCGTTCGAGGCCCGCGTCTGGGCCGGGATCAACAAGGTGGTGGCGCAGTCCGCGGCCGCCGGCGCCCGGCCGATTCTCTACGCGGCGACGAGCCCGGAGGCGAGGCCCGGCGGGTACTACGGTCCGCGGTTCGAGTTCCGCGGTACGCCGAAGCCGACCTCGCCGACCCGGGCAGCGCAGGACGCAGCCCTGGCCGAACGGCTCTGGGTCTGGTCGGTCGAGGCGACGGGTGTGAATCCGACACTCACCGTGCCGAGCTAGTGACACTCCGGCACATTTGTGGTTACCCTCCGGTAATCCCGAGCCGGAGGTCGTCCCCGTGCGCAGAATCGCCGCCGCTCTTGCGGTCGTCCTTGCCCTGATCACGTTCGGTCCGGCCGTCGGCGCGCGAGCGGGCCGAGTCGCCGCCACCGACGCTGGCTTCAGCACGTCGTACCAGCGCATTCCCGGCGCGGGTGGGATCGAGATCGGTGCCGTCGTGCTCACGCCGACCGGGCCGGGCGCCGGACCGTTCCCGCTGGTGGTGATGCCGTCCAGCTGGGGTGTCCCGAACGTCGAGTACGTCGGTCAGGGCGCGAAACTGGCGAGGGCCGGCTTCCAGGTGATCACGTACTCGAGCCGGGGATTCTGGGACACCGGCGGCCGGATCGACATCGCCGGCCCGCCGACGGTCGCGGACGTCTCCAAGGTCATCGATTGGGCCGATCGGCACACGCCGGCCGACACCCGGAAAGTCGCCGCGGTCGGCATCTCGTACGGCGCCGGCACGGTGTTGCTCGCGAGCGCGCAGGACCCGCGGATCAAGGTGGTCGGCGCGATGAGCGGCTGGGCCGACCTGATCGCGTCGCTCAACCCGAACGACACCGTCGCGCTCCAGTCCGTCGCCGGACTGCTTGCCCTGGGCAACGTCACCGGCCGGCCCGGCCCGGAGATGGCCTCCCTGCAGGCCAAGTTCCTCTCCGGGAACTTCGACGGAGCGATCGCGGAAGCGAAGCAGTTGGCGCCCGTCCGGTCGGCGAGGACCGTGGTCGACCAGATCAACGCGAACACGCCGGCCGTGTTCCTCGCGAACGCCTTCGAGGACTCGATCTTCCCGCCGACGCAGTACACCGACTTCTTCACCCGGCTGACCGGGCCGAAGCGGCTGCTGCTCGCCCACGGCGACCACGCGACCCCGGAGGCGACCGGCGCGATCGGGCTGCCGAACGAGACCTGGGACGAACTCGCTGCCTGGCTGCACCACCATCTGACCGGGGCGGACAACGGCGCCGACGAGGAGGCGCCGGTTCAACTGAAGTCCCAGCGCGGGGTCTGGCGTGGTTACTCGACCTGGGCAGCCGTCGGCGAGCCGCGGACTGCGTACCTCACCGGGCCGACCGGATTGTCGCGGACGGGCGCCTTCCGGACGACGCCGGCGACTGGCTGGAGCAGCGGGATCGGAACCGGTGTGCCCACACTCGCGGACAGCGGTGTCGCGCTCGTCTCCGGCGCTCTGCAAGGGTTGCTGTCGATCCCGACCGGTGTTGCGACTCCCTTGGTCGACCGCTCGTTCGCGGGCGTCTGGTCCGGTCCGGTCCATCGCAGTGGAGTCGTCGTCAACGGCGCACCACAGCTGCATCTGACGGTCAAGCCGTCCGGCCGGGTCACGTCGCTGTTCGCCTATCTGTACGACGTCGACGCGGTCGGTCTCGGCTCGCTCATCTCGCACAAGCCGTTCACGCTGCGCGGGGCGACACCGGGCAGGGCGGTGCCGGTCGACGTCCGGCTGGAGGCGACCAGTTGGGAGGTGCCGGCCGGTCATCGCCTCGTCCTGGTGGTGGACACGGTCGACCCGCGCTACCTCGGCCGCAGTGCGATCGGGGAGACGGTCACCTTCAGTTCGCCGGCCGGCGATCCGTCGTCGATCACCGTTCCGGTGACCGAATGAGGGCGACCCGCCGATCCGCGCCCTGCCATCTGCGTATTGTCGACAATCACCTTGTCAGCGCGAGCCAAGGGGATCTGGCCGCCCACCGGACCGCATCTAATGGGAGCCTTAGGCAACAAACTGATCTGGTCGGGCTCACCGGCGACGTCGACGCCCGGCTACGTCCCGCGGCGGCGACTGGGCGCGGTACTGCACGCTCGATCCGGCCGGCAGGCTGATGTTCAGTCGCCAACCAGTGGTCAACATTGTCATCACCTTCACCATCGACCAGAGCACCGGTCTACCGACCACGTGACCACCATCAGCACCCCGCCCCGGCCTGCGCCACCATCTGACACCTGCCGTTTCGGGATGCGAACTCGTCTCCGAACCGTGATGCTGGAAGGAAGGTCGCCGATCACGGGAGGTGACAGTGCGATGGCCGCTCCCAGTCACGCTCTCGCGCCCGTCTCTACGCGGAAGTTCCACCCGCCGCGGTTCGGGCTGAGCGGCTCGCGACTCGGCGAGCCGTCAGGTCCGGACGGCGAGACCGCGGCGGTTGCCACGGTCGACGCGGCGTACCAGGCCGGAATCCGGTTCTTCGACACCTCTCCGGCGTACGGCGAGGCCGAGCCACGACTCGGTACGGCGTTGCAGCGAAGGCCTCGGGGCGAGTTCCTGCTGTCCACGAAGGTCGGCGGTGCGGACGCGCAGCAGTCGGTGCGCGCGAGCATCGACCGGCTCGGACTGGCCGTCGATCTCGTGTTCGCGGACGGGCCCGCGTTGGAGGCGGCGTACCCGGCGCTGGACGAGCTCCGCCGCGACGGGGTGATCAAGGCGATCGGCGCGGCGTCGGGCGATTGGCGTCTCCTCGACCGGATCGTGCGCGACGTCGAGCTGGACACGGTCCTGCTCGCGGGGCGGTACTCGCTGCTCGACCAGTCCGCGACGCCACTGCTCGATCGCTGCCTCGCCCGCGGAGTGTCCGTGGTCGTGTCCGGCATCCTCACCCCGCAGGTGCTGCACCTCGAGCAGTCGAGCGACCCGGCAACGATCCGCGCCCGCCGCATCTCCGCCGTCTGCGAACGGTACGGCGTCTCACTGCCACAGGCCGCACTGGCGTTCCCGGCCAGGCATTCCGCGGTCACGTCCGTCCTCATCGCCGCGGCCAGCCCGGCCGAGATCCGGGCCGACGCGGCCCTCGTCCGACAGCCGGTCCCGGCGACGCTCTGGCGGGATCCGGAGCTGCTGCGATTGGTGTCCTGAGGGCAGTCCGGCTCCCAGGGTTCCGTGCGAGGCAAGTCACCGCCGCGCGGTGATCCCGGCCACCGCATACCGTCGCGGCGGTGGCTAAGCTGAGGAGCAGGTCCACCGTTTCCCGGTCGGGCCCCGGACGAGCGGTGCCGTACCCGGTGTGCGACAAGACGGCGCCAAGGAGACTGAGATGTCGTGGCTCGTGTTGGTCCTGTCCGGGGTGCTCGAAGCAGTGTGGGCCATCGCCCTGGGACGGTCGGAAGGATTCACCAAACTGGTGCCGTCGCTCACGTTCGCCGTGGCACTGGTTCTCAGCATGGCGGGCCTCGCCTACGCGATGCGTGAGTTGCCGGTCGGCACCTCGTACGCCGTCTGGGTAGGGATCGGCGCCGCGCTGACCGTCGGTTTCGGCATGGCGACCGGTGGAGAGACGATCAGCGCGGTCAAGGTCCTCCTGTTGTGCGGACTGATCGGTTGTGTCGTCGGCCTGAAACTCGCGCACTGAGAACCGGGCCGGCTCAGCCGTGATCGCGGCCGGGGTTGTCGGCCGGGCTCAGAACCTGTCGCGCGGGTCACCCGTGCCGGGGGAGCCGGGCGTCCCCGGCGCACCGGTCGGAATCCCGGTGGTCGGACTCAGCGACGGGCTCGGCGCTGTCGTCGGCGGACCGGTCGGCGATCCGGTGCCGGGGGGTGGCGTCGTCGGCGTCACCGTGACTGTCGTCGTACCGGTCGGAGTCGGGATCACCGGCTCCGGCTCGAGCGGCTCGGCGTTGCGGAACAGCAGCCAGGCGAGGAACACGGCCAGCGCCATGATGATCGCCATCGCGAGCAGCGACAGCATCAGCGCCCACCGGGAGGCGGCCCGCAGCGCGTTCGGCCACGGCAGCGGCCAGATCCGGAACAGCCCGGGACGTCGCCGGCCCTCCCAGTAGTGCAGGAAGTCCGGGCCGCGGAACCGGCCGAGCTGCGGGATCCGGTCCATCAGCACCGCGGACAGTACGTCCTCTCCGCGACGCTCCGCGATCAGCCGCTCGTCCGACGCCGCGCTGGACCCGTCGTCCTCCCGGATCGGCCCGATCGCGACCCAGAGCGCCAGGTCGTCGTCGTCACCGTCGTTGTGCGCGAGTACGGCGTCGTCCGGCAGGTCGTCGACCGCGGTGACGAACCGGTCCCGGGCGGCCGCGTCGTCCGCGGAGCCCTCGGCCATCATCGCGACCACGGCGTTCCGGCCGTGCTCGTCGCTGGCGGTGTAGAGGTAGCCGGCCGCGTTCGCGCCGAGCCGCCCGCGCAGCCAGAACCCGCCCACCCGCGGCGGGTCCTCCGGCATCAGCGGCAGTGCGTCCGGAATGACCCGGGCAGGCGACTGCTCCGGCGAATCCGCCGGCCGCGCCTGGGTGTGGGATTCCGTCGCAGTCATCACCCCCAATCCCACCACATCCCTGGTAGCACTGTCGCCACACCCGGATTCCGGGCCGCGGCGGTGCTCACCCGCTGTGACGGCGTGCCGCCGGGGGAGTGCGGACTTGAGCGGGCGGGGAGGATAGGGATGGACCTGGTGGGCCCGGCGCCCGGGGGACCCGGGGATCTGATGGAATGACCGGTGTTGTGAGTACGCCGGAACGACGGCGCGTTGACGGAGTTGACCACGGTCCGAGCGCGGACCCCGGAAGGACAGGCATGACCGAAACCACTGTGCCGGCTGGATCGGTGGCCCAGCAGTCCCGGCTGATCGGCGAGGCCGTCAGCGAGATCAAGCGGGTGATCGTCGGCCAGGAGCACATGGTCGAGACCTTGATGGTCTCGCTGCTCGCGAAGGGTCACTGTCTGCTCGAGGGCGTTCCCGGCGTGGCCAAGACGCTCGCGGTCCGGACCTTCGCCTCGGTGGTCGGCGGCACGTTCGCGCGGATCCAGTTCACCCCGGACCTGGTCCCGTCCGACATCGTCGGCACCCGGATCTACCGGCAGACCCGGGAGGCGTTCGACATCGAGCTCGGCCCGACGTTCGTGAACTTCGTCCTCGCCGACGAGGTGAACCGGGCACCGGCCAAGGTGCAGTCGGCGATGCTGGAGCTGATGGCCGAGCGGCAGGTGTCGATCGGCGGCCAGACCTTCCCGATGCCGAAGCCGTTCATCGTGATCGCCACCCAGAACCCGATCGAGTCCGAGGGCGTGTATCCGCTGCCGGAGGCGCAGCGTGACCGGTTCCTGGTCAAGATCGACGTCCCGCACCCGCGCGGCCACGAGGAGTTCGAGATCCTGCGCCGGATGAGCGTCGACCCGCCGGAGCCGCGGCAGGTGCTCAAGCCGGAGACGATCCTGGAGCTGCAGCGGTCGGCCGAGCAGGTCTTCGTCCACAACCTGGTCGCGGAGTACGCCGTCCGGCTCGTGATGGCGACCCGGACGCCGTCCGACTTCCACCTGCCCGACCTGGAGCCGATCATCGAGCTCGGCGTCAGCCCGCGCGCGACGCTGGGCCTGATCTCGGCCGGCCGGGGGCTCGCGCTGATCCACGGCCGCGACTACCTGCTGCCGAGCGACATCCAGACCGTCGCGCTGGACGTGATGGGTCACCGCCTCGGCCTGACGTTCGACGCGGTCGCGGACAACATCGACCCGCGGGCCGTGATCGAGCGCATCCTGGCCACCGTTCCGCCGCCGCAGCCGGTCTGGCGCGACGGCAACGACGGCTCCGGCCGGCCGGAGTTCGTGTAGTGCCCGACCGACCGGATCCGCGGGCTGCGATGACGATCTCGCAGCTCGCACCCGAGCGCGCGCTCCGGCGGCTCGAGCTGACCGTCGTCCGCCGGCTCGAGGGCTATCTGCACGGAGAGCACCTGGGCCTGCTGCCCGGTCCCGGCACCGAGCTGGCCGAGGCGCGCGAGTACCAGGTCGGCGACGACGTACGGCGGATGGACTGGGCGGTCACCGCCCGTACGACGGTCCCGCACGTGCGGGACCTGATCGCGGACCGTGAGCTGGAGACCTGGGCGCTGGTCGACCTGTCCGCCTCGATGGATTTCGGTACGTCGCAACTCGAGAAGCGCGAGCTGGCCGTCGCCGCGGTCGCCACGGTCGGGTTCCTGACGCACCGGCTGGGCGACCGGTTCGGCGGACTGATGCTCCGGGACTCGGCGCTGCGACGCTGGCCGGCCCGATCCGGTCGGTTGGCTCTGTACGGGCTGCTGCGCGCGCTGCTGGCCGAGCAGTCCAGCAGTGACCGGGAGGCGCATCGCAGCGACCTGGCTGCGGCGCTGGAGTCGATGGCCCGTACGCAGCGCAAGCGTGGCCTGCGGGTGATCGTGTCCGACTTCCTCACCCCGGAGGACAGCGAGATCGACGCCCGGCGGGAGCCGTCGTGGGAGCGCGCGATGCGCAAGCTCACCGCGCAGCACCAGGTGCTCGCGGTGGAGATCGTCGACCCGCGTGAGCTGGAGATGCCGAACATCGGCGTCGTGCTGGTGGGCGACCCCGAGACCGGAGCGGTCCGGGAGATCGACACCCGCCGACGCAAGGTCCGGGAGGCGTTCGCGACGGCCGCGCTCGCGCAGCGGGAACGGACCCGGACCGCGTTGCGTAGGGTAGGTGCTGGGCACCTGGTCCTCAGGACCGATCGTGACTGGGTCGCCGACACCGTGAGGTTCGTGCTCGCCTACCGGCGGGTGGCGCCGCGTCTGCACCAACCGCCGAAGGGAGTGGCGCGCTGATGGAGTTCCTGTCTCCCGGGCGGCTGTGGTTCCTGCTGATCATCCCGGTCGTGGTCGCCGGCTACATCTTCCTGCAGCACCGTCGCGCGCAGTACGCGCTCCGCTTCACCAACATCGCGCTGCTCGACCGGGTCGCGCCGCGGCGACCGCAGTGGCGGCGGCACCTGGCCGTCGTCCTGGCCCTGCTGGCGGCGACCTCCTGCATCGTGGCGTTCGCACAGCCCAAGGACCAGGTGAAGGTGCCGCGCGAGCGGGCCACGATCGTGGTCGCGATCGACGTGTCGCTGTCGATGATGGCCACCGACATCGAGCCGAACCGGTTGGAGGCGGCGAAGAAGTCGGCGAAGAACTTCATCAACCAGCTGCCGTCGAAGTTCAACATCGCGCTGGTGAACTTCGCCGGTACGGCGTCCATCATCGTGCCGCCGACGACGGACCGGGCCACGGTCCTGCGGTCCGTGGACGGCCTGGAGCTGGCCGAGTCGACCGCGACCGGTGAGGGCATCTTCACCTCGCTGCAGGCGCTGACCCAGGTGCCGCCGGACCCGGACCACCCGAACGACCCCGCCCCGGCCCGTGTCGTTCTGCTGTCCGACGGCAAGCGGACGGTCGGCCGGACGGCGCAGGAGGGTGCGCAGGCCGCGAAGGCGAAGAACACCCCAGTCTACACGATCTGCTTCGGCACCGACTCCGGTTTCATCGAGATGGACGGCATCCGCCAGCGGGTGCCACCGGACCGCGCCGAGCTGCGCAGCGTCGCCGAGATCAGCGGCGGCGAGGCGTACACGGCCGAGTCCGCCGGTGAGCTCGAGGACGTCTACAAGGACATCGGTTCCTCCGTCGGGTACGACGAGGTGGACAAGGAAGTCACCGCGCGCTTCGCCGGGATCGCGATGCTCTTCACGCTGGCCGCGGCCGGTGCGTGCATCGCGCTCGCGTCCCGGTTCCCGTAGTCGATCAGGACTGCTGGTCGGCGTACGCGGTCAGCCAGGCGAGCGCCGAGTTCCAGTTCACCGCGACCTCGTTGGTGGAGTAGGAGCCGATCTCGTCGACGTAGCACTTGGCCGGGGCACAGCCCTGGAGGTTGCGCTGGGCAACGGGATCCTGGAGGCCGGAGTTCGGTCCGCCGGCCAGTGAGCCCGGGTACGGCGAGGGCAGCGCGGGGTTCAGCGAGTGCGCCCAGAAGCGGTGGTGCTGGTTGTGGCTGAACCGCTCGCCGTAGCCGGTGACGAACGACAGCCCGACCGCGTTCCGCCCGAGCAGGTAGTCGAGTGACTCCAGCGCGGCCGAGCGGTACGACGTACGCCCGGTGAGGTCGGCCGCGATCGCGAGGATCATGGCGTTGTTCGCCGCACCGCTGTTCGATCCCCAGACGTACTCGCCGTCGGCCGGCTTGTACGGGTTGGCGTAGCCCTGGGTCCCGAGGTGGGTGAGGTACGCGTCGGCGACCGAGCTGATCCGTCGCACGAGCTCGCGCTCGTCGTGCGGGTTCAGGCGGTGAGGCGCGCGGGCCAGTGCGAGGTCCGCGAGGCCGCCGGTCTCCTGCCAGGAGAACCCGTCCGCCGCCTTCAGGGTCGTGGTGACGAACTTCTTGTAGAAACCCTTGCCGGTGGTCGCGAACAACTCCGCCGCGGCCCAGGAGAACTCGTCGGTCACCTTGGTGTCGTCGTACGCGCCACCGCCTTCGCCACCGTCGGGTGCGTACAGCGCCGGATGCCGCCGGGCCGCGTCCCAGGCCTTCTCAGCGGCGGTCAGGCAGCGCTTGCTGAGCCGGCGGTCCCAGGAGGCATAGACCCGGGCGCAGCGGGCTCCGACGGCCGCGAGGTTGAGCGTCGCCGCGGTCGACGGCGGGTGGAGATACCGCTGCTGCGGGTCCGCTGCCGGTGCCAGCGGCAGCCCGGTCCACTTGTGGTCGTGGATCTTGTGGTGCACCATCCCGGCGAATGGCCGGCCGGGCGGCACCTGCATCCGCAGGACGAAGTCGACCTCCCACCGCGCCTCGTCCAGGACGTCCGGGACGGAGTTGCCGGACTCCGGGATCCGCAGGGCGACTCCGCGGTCTCCGTGCGCCGCCGAACGCTCGTGGAGGTCGAGCAGCTGCCACGCCGCGAGGGCGCCGTTGACGACGTACTTGCCGTGGTCGCCGGCGTCGTACCAACCGCCCCGGACGTCGAGGCTGTGGTCGCAGGTGCCTGGCAAGCATGGGACGGAGGTGTCGCCCTTGTTCGGCGCGACACCGAGGTGTCCGGCGGCCCGCGCGTACTGGGGCCCGACGTACTCCGCCTCGATCTCGATGCCGCTGCGGTTGTTGTAGAAGTACTCGAGCGCATCCCGCCGCAGGCCGGAGTAGATCCGGTCGCCGATCTCGAAGGGCTCGCTGAGGTCGTCGCCGACCGCCAGCCGGAAGGTCCCGCGCGTACGGACGTCGCCGAAGTCGATCAGCTGGACGTGGTCACCGGAGGCGGCGTCGGGACCGTACGGCTGAGTCTTGCCGCCGGCGACGATCTTGTCGCCGCTGTCGAGCAGACGCCAGTCCAGCGCGGTGCTCTGCGTCGTCACGTACGTGGCCCGTTTGGGTCCGCTGGTGAGGTAGCCGAGCTGATTCACCCGGACCGGTGAGCCGTAGTCCGGGAAGCCGCCTGGCGGCACGACGCCGCCGACGACGGAGATGTTGTCCAGGCACAGGGTGTACGGCTCAGTGGCGCCGCCGGCCTGGAACGAGACCTGCCCGTGGGAGTTGGTGACCGGCGACGTACCGGTGAACTCGAAGGTCTTCGCGCTCGTCGCCACGTCGACGGTCCGGTTCAGCACGGTCGGGTACGGCGACGACGCCTGCTGCACCACGGTACGGATCCGCACCGCCCGGCTGGCCGACGCCTCGAACCGGAGCATGTACGGCTGTCCCTGCTCCAGCGGGAGGTCGTCCTGTCCGATCATCGAGTCCCACGGGTTGACCGTTCCGGCCGGAACCTGGGCGCACAGCCGGCCGTCGGTCGCCGTGGACGGCGTGTTCCCGCTGCTCCACCAGGGCGACTTGCCGGCGTCGAACGTCCCGTTGAGCACCCGCTCGTACGGCGGATTCGCCCCGAGCGCCGGCGTGGACGCGGTCAGGGCGGTCAGGGCGGTCAGGGTGGCGGTCAACGTCAGCGCGATCGCGCCGGTTCGCCGTCGGGGAGTGGGCATGGCGTGCCTCCGGAGGACCCCGGCGCCTGGACGGACGCTGGGAGCGGTTCCAATTCAACCGGCCGACGGCCGGTGTGTTGAGATGCTGTCGATGGTCTCGGGCGCTGTCAATAGCTCGTAGAGCGGTATTTCTAGGTCTTCCCATCCGGAACGAGCATCCTCTATGGTCGCTGGAAGCGCTCCCAGTTTTCTTGGAAACCAGCGTCCGAACCGGGAGCCTCCGGCAGAGCAGTACTTCATCCCTGAGGAGGGTCCATGTCGTCACTTCGGCGACCAGCACTTCGCACACTCGCCGCGGCCGGTGCGGCCGTCGCACTGCTCGCCGTGGCCGGGTGTGGAGGCTCGAACTCGGACGCGGGCAGCGCGGATGGCACCATCACGCTCACCGTGAAGACCTTCAGCCAGTTCGGCTACGAGGAGTTGTACAAGCAGTTCGAGGCATCGCACCCGAACATCCGGATCAAGCAGGAGAACATCGCCAAGCTCGCCGACTACACGCCGAAACTGCAGCAGTGGCTGACCGCCGGGAGCGGCGCCGGTGACGTCGTCGCGCTGGAGGAGGGCATCCTGGTCAAGCTGATGGCGAAGCCGGACCAGTTCGTCAACCTGCTCGACCACGACGCCGCCGCGGTGCGCAACAACTTCCTGGAGTGGAAGTGGAAGCAGGCGCTCACCGCCGACGGCAGGAAGCTGGTCGGTCTCGGTACCGATGTCGGTGCGCAGGGCATGTGTTACCGCACCGACCTGTTCGCGAAGGCCGGCCTGCCGACCGACCGGGCGCAGGTCGGCGCGCTCTGGCCGAGCTGGGACGACTACCTTGCCACCGGCAAGCGGTTCGCCGCCGCCGGAACCGGGGCGAGCTTCTTCGACACCGCCGGCGGGATCTATCAGAACATCCTGATGCAGCAGGGCGACACGACCTACTTCGACCGGGAGAACAATCTGATCGTCGACAGTAATCCCGGCGTACGCTCCGCCTGGGACCGGACCGTGGCGATGATCGGCGCCGGGTTGTCCGGGAAGCTGCAGATGTGGGGGCCGGCCTGGAACGCGGGGTTCAAGAAGGGCACGTTCGCGACCGTGCCCTGCCCGGCCTGGATGCTCGGGATCATCGAGGACCAGGCCGGTCCGGAGAACGCCGGGAAGTGGGACGTGGCCCGGGTTCCCGGTGAGGGTGCCGTCCGCGGTGGGTCGTTCCTCGCCGTACCAGCGCAGAGCAAGCATCCGAAGGAGGCCGCCGACCTGGTGAAGTTCCTGACCAGTCCGCAGGGCCAGATCGCGGCCTTCAAGGCGAAGAACAACTTCCCGTCATCGCCGCAGGCCATCGACGACCCGGCCGTGTCGGGTGCCGTCAACGCGTACTTCAACAACGCGCCGGTCGGCACGATCTTCGGCCAGTCCGCCAAGCTCCTCGAACCCGTCTACCTCGGTCCCGACAACCAGGTCGTCGGCGACGCGGTCGGCGACGCCCTGACCGCCGTCGAACAGGGCAAGCTGTCACCGGACGAGGCCTGGACCAAGGCGATCGCCGACGCACGACGAGCCGTCGACAAGTGAGCGCCGAAGCGCCGCCACGGCCGGTGCGGACGTCCCCCGCACCGGCCGGTGCCTCGCCCGCCTCCCGGCTGTCGCGGTGGAACCGGTTCGACCTGCACGGATCGCCGTACGTGTTCATCGCGCCGTTCTTCGTGCTGTTCGCGATGTTCGGGTTCTTCCCGCTCGTCTACACCGCCTGGGTCTCGCTGCGGGCATGGGACCTGACCGGCGACGGCGGGTTCGTCGGACTGGGCAACTACTCGCGGTTGATGGGCGACCCCGACTTCTGGAACGCAGTGCTGAACACGCTCGGGTTGTTCGTCCTGGCGACCGTGCCCCAGCTGTTGATGGCGCTGGTCATCGCCGCGTTGCTGAACCGCCCGATCCGGGCGCTGCTGATGTTCCGGCTCGCTGTGCTCGCGCCGATCGTCACCTCGGTCGCTGCGGTCGCGATCGTGTTCGGCCAACTCTACGGGCGCGACACCGGCATGGTGAACGGTGTCCTCGGACTGATCGGTGTCGACGCGATCGACTGGCAGGCGAGCAAGACCTCGTCCTGGATCGCCGTGGCCAGCATGGTGAACTGGCGCTGGACCGGCTACAACGCACTCATCTACCTGGCCGCGATGCAGGCGATCCCGCGGGACCTGTACGAAGCCGCGCAACTCGACGGTGCCGGCGCGGTCCGGCAGTTCCGCAGTGTCACCGTCCCGCTGATCCGGCCGGCTCTCGTCTTCACCGTGGTGATGTCGACGATCGGCGGCATGCAGCTGTTCACCGAGCCGCTGCTGTTCGGCCAGGGCGACGTGTCCGGCGGCAGCCTGCGGCAGTTCCAGACGGTGGCGATGTACATGTTCGAGCAGAGCTTCCAGAACTTCGACTACGGCTACGGCTCCGCGATCGCGTGGACCATCTTCGTGCTCACGGTGATCGCCGGCGTCGTCAACGCACTGATCAGCCGCCGGCTGCGGGGAGGAACCCGGTGAGACATCGCGGCAACAGCCTCGTCTACTTCACGTTGGTCGTCAGCCTGGTGCTGTCGGTCTTCCCGCTCTACTGGTTGTTCGTCGTCGCGACCCGGTCCAACGACGTGATCGGCGAGATGCCCCCGCCGCTGGTGCCGGGTGGCAACCTCGGCGAGAACATCCGGCGGTTGTTCGGACCGGACGCCGAGGCGGCCCACTTCGCCCGCGGCCTGGTCAACTCCGGGATCGCGGCGGTGTCGGTGACTGTGTCGGTGGTGTTCTTCTCCTCGCTGGCCGGGTTCGCGTTCGCCAAGCTGCGCTTCCGCGGCCGCAACGCGCTGCTGATCGCCGTTCTCGCGACGATGATGGTTCCGGTCCAGATGGGGATCGTGCCGCTCTACATGGTGATGGTGAAACTCGGCTGGCAGAACCAGCTCCAGGCGGTCATCGTCCCGTTCCTGGTGTCGGCGTTCGGGGTGTTCCTGATGCGCCAGTACGCCGAACGCGCCGTACCGGACGAACTGATCGAAGCCGCGAGGCTGGACGGCTGTACGACGTTCGGCCTGTTCGTCCGCGTGGTGTCGCCGGCGCTTCGGCCGGGCGCGGCCGTCCTCGGGCTGTTCACCTTCATGGCGACCTGGAACGAGTTCCTGTGGCCGCTGGCGGTCCTGGAGGCGGACAACCCGACCGTGCAGTTCTCGCTCAGCCAGCTGGCCACGCAGTACTACACCGACTACACACTGATGTTCACCGGGACGCTGATCGCGACCGTGCCGTTGCTGGTGGTCTTCGTACTGTTCGGCCGTCAGTTGGTCAGCGGCATCATGGACGGCGCCGTTCGGTCGTGATGATCTACCCTCTACCCACTCCGACGACAAGGACGCTGCGGTGACCGAGATCCCCAAACGGCAAGTCACGCTCGACGAAGTCGCCGAGCGCGCCGGTGTGTCGCGCTCGGCCGCGTCCCGGGTGATCAACAACGCGCCGCACGTGAGCAAGGCCAAGCGGGAGGCCGTGCGCCGGGCCGTGCTCGACCTCGGATACGTGCCGAACGCAACAGCCCGGGCACTGGCGACCCAGCAGGTCGGCGCGGTCGTGCTGGCGATCTCCAGCGACAACCCGCAGGCGTTCGCCGACCCGTTCTTCGCCGAGGTCGTGGTCGGGATCAGCGCCGTGCTGGAGGAGACCGAGCTGGAGCTGATGTTGTTGCTGGCGACGTCCGCGCGCGGCCAGACCCGGCTCGAGCAGCTGCTGCGGACCCGGCAGACCGACGGCGTGATGCTGATGTCGATGCACGGCGACGACCCGCTGGCCGCGCTGGCCGACAAGGCCGAGGTGCCGGTCGTGTTCGGCGGATGCCCGGTCACCTTCGAGCCGCGGTACTACGTGGACGCCGACAATCGAGGTGGCGCGCGGCTGGCGACCGAGCACCTGGTGACGCTGGGCCGGACCCGGATCGCGACGATCACCGGCCGGATGGACGAGGGTGCCGGAACGGCGCGGTACAAGGGCTACCAGGAGGCGCTCGCCGTGGCCGGGCTGGATGCTGGCCGGGTCGCCCACGGTGACTTCAGCGAGGCCGGCGGCAGCCGCGCGATGGCGGAGCTGCTGGCCGGACACCCTGACCTGGACGCAGTCTTCGTGGCTTCGGACCAGATGGCGATCGGGGCGCTGCGGGTCCTGAAGGACGCCGGCAGGTCGGTCCCGGACGACGTCGCGATCGTCGGGTTCAACGACGTCATCAGCGCCCGCCACACCGAGCCGCCGCTCACTACTGTCAGGCAGCCCATCCAGTCGCTGGGCCGCGAGATGGCCCGCATGCTGCTCGGCCTGATCGCCGGGGAGACGCCGACGCCGCTGATCCTCCCGACCCGCCTGATCAAACGCTCGAGCACGTAGTCGGTGCTGCGCAGACGCACGAAGGGCGCGAACCCTGAGGTTCACGCCCTTCACGTGGTGCGGCCGCTGTTTACGACAACCGGGGGTGTCCCGACACCCGGTGGCCCAGCGGCCACGGCCCCTCCCACCCTGGTGGAACGTCTGATGATCAGTCTTGGCGAAAAGTTCGGCGAAGTCCGTACCTTTCACAGGTTTCTTCTCAAGTTCTCAGGTTCACCTCAGGTCAGACGACCTGGTGAAGCCAGCGCACCGGCGCACCGTCGCCGGCGTACCGGAACGGCTCGAGCTCGTCGTCCCAGGGCCGGCCGAGCAAGCGCTCGACCTCCTCGGTCAGGTCCGCCTCGCCGCTGGCCGCCTTGAGCATCGCCGCCTTCAGCCGTTCCTCCGGCACCATGATGTCGCCGTGCACGCCGGTGGTCGCGTGGAAGACCCCGAGCGCGGGCGTGAACGAGTAGCGCTCACCCTCGACGCCGTTGCTCGGCTCCTCGGTCACCTCGAACCGGAGCTTCTGCCACCCGCGCAGCGCGGACGCCAGCTTCGCCGCCGTACCGGCCTCGGCCTGCCACGACAGCTCGGCCCGGTAGGTGCCCTGCGCCGCGGGCTGCGGCGTCCAGTCCAGTTTCACGGGCACGCCGAGTACGCCGCCCGCGGCCCACTCGACATGCGGGCACAACGCTGACGGCACCGTGTGGACGTAAAGAACGCCACGAGTCGTCGCCACCGGGACCTCCTGTGCTCGAGGGGCGCCTTCCCCAGCGTTCTCGAACACCCGCGCGTCGATCCCAGTGGAACCAGCATCCCACCCGGCACCAAAGCACCGCGTGGCACACTGCGTACATCTTGCACCACGGCCACCACCAACACCAGTAACCTCGCCGTGTCAACCACATCACTGTCGTGTCGCGGCCCGGATCCGGCCAACGGACGCGTCAGAGGGGGATGTTGCCGTGCCGGCCCCGCCGGCCGGTGTCGGCGGCGGCGATCGCGGCGGCCAGGGCGGAGCGAGTTCTGACCGGGTCGACGACCTCGTCGACGACGCCGATCTCGCGGGCCCGTTCGATGCCACCGGCAATTTTCTCGTGCTCGGCCGCCAGCTCCGCCTCGACCTGCGGACGAAGCTCGGGGTCGACCTCGGCCAGTTTGCGCCGGTGCAGCACCCGGATGGCGGCCACCGCGCCCATCACCGCGACCTCGGCCCGCGGCCAGGCGAACACCCGGGTCGCGCCGAGCGACCGCGCGTTCATCGCGATGTACGCGCCGCCGTACGTCTTCCGGGTCACCAGCGTCACCCGCGGTACGACGCTCTCCGCGAAGGCGTGCAGCAGTTTCGCCCCACGACGTACGACACCGTCCCACTCCTGCCCGACACCCGGCAGGTACCCCGGGACGTCGACCAGCACCACGAGGGGGACACCGAACGCGTCGCACATCCGGACGAACCGCGACGCCTTCTCCGCCGACAGGGCGTCGAGGCAACCACCCAGCCGGAGCGGGTTGTTGGCGATCACGCCGACGGTCCGGCCGCCGAGCCGGCCGAGCGTGGTGACGATGTTCGGTGCCCAGCGCTGGTGCAGTTCGACGGCGGAGTCCTCGTCGAGCACCCCTCCGACCAGCGGATGGACGTCGTACGCGCGCTTGGCCGACTCCGGCAGGAACCCGGACAGATCCGTGTCCGGCACGTCGGCGGCCACCGACCCCTGGTTCGCCAGCAGGTCGGCGAGCCGCCGCGCCCCGGACAGGGCCGCGGCCTCGGAGTCGGTGGTGATGTGGACGACGCCGGAACGGCGCCCGTGCGGTTCGGGGCCGCCGAGCCGCAGCATGTCGACGTCCTCGCCGGTGACCGAGCGGACGACGTCCGGACCGGTGACGAAGATCCGTCCCTCCGGGCCGAGGACGACGATGTCGGTGAGCGCCGGACCGTACGCCGCGCCGCCCGCGGCCGGGCCGAGCACCACCGAGATCTGCGGGATCTTCCCGGACGCCTGCGTCATCGCGTAGAAGATCCGGCCGACGGCGTGCAGGCTGAGCACGCCCTCGGCCAGCCGCGCGCCGCCGGAGTGCCACAGGCCGATGATCGGTACGCCCTCGCGCCGGGCCACCGCGTAGGCCTGGACCACGACCTCGCAGCCGGCGTCACCCATCGCGCCGCCCATCACCGTGGCGTCGGAGCAGAACGCGACCACGTCCGCCCCGGCGATGGTCCCGCGCGCCGCGAGCATTCCGCAGAGGTCGTCCGGCGTGATCAGCTCCAGGCTGCCCGGGTCGAGCAGCCGGGTCAGCCGGGTGACCGGGTTCCGCGGATCCTCCTCGCGAGGCGGCTTGGCGGGCTTGGCCGGAGCAGTGGTGGTCATGGGGCCTCCCGGCCTGGGCTGAGGAGCGCGACTGGAGTGACGAGGTAAGGCCGGTAGGCAAGGCCCCATGCCCCGCCGCGCCGGAGGCGTGGCAGCTGTACGGTCATGGGGCCTCCGGGTGTGAGAACTGCCGGAACTACACCGTCTTGAAGGCGATGGCGGCGTTGTGGCCGCCGAAGCCGAACGAGTTGTTCAACGCCGCGATGTCCCCGTCGGCCAGCCTGCGCTGCTCGGTCGCGACGTCCAGCTCGATCTGGTCGTCCAGCTTGTCCACGTTGATGGTGGGCGGCGACACCCGGTGATGCAGGGCGAGCACGGTCGCGATCGACTCGACCGCGCCGGCCGCGCCGAGCAGGTGGCCGATCATCGACTTCGGCGCGGTGGCGACCGCGTGGTCGGCCTCCCTGCCGAGCGCCTGCCGGATCGCCAGCGACTCCGCGATGTCGCCCTGCGGGGTCGAGGTGGCGTGCGCGTTGATGTGGAAGATGTCGGCCGGGGTCAGGTCGCCCTCGGACAACGCCCGCTCCATCGCCCGGCGCGCCCCGGACCCGGTCGGGTCGGGCTGCGCGATGTCGTGTCCGTCGGCGGAGATGCCCGCACCGGCGAGCTCGGCGTAGATTCTCGCGCCGCGCGCCTTGGCGTGCTCGTACGACTCCAGCACGAGGATGCCGGCGCCCTCACCGAGCAGGAAGCCGTCCCGGTCCACGTCCCACGGACGCGACGCCTTCTCCGGGTCGTCGTTGCGCTTGCTCAGCGCCTGCATCATCCCGAACGCGGCCAGCGGCAGCGCCATGATCGCGCCCTCGGTACCACCGGCGAGGACGACGTCTGCGCGGCCGAGCCGGATCTGGTCCAGGCCCAGCGCGATCGCCTCGTTGCCGGAGGCGCAGGCCGAGACCGGGGTGTGCACGCCGGCCTTGGCGCCGAACTCCAGGCTCACGTACGCCGCCGACGAGTTCGGCATCAGCATCGGGATCGCCAGTGGCGACACCCGGCGCGGGTTGGACTTCAGCGCGTCGTAGTTGGCCAGCGTGGTGTGCAGGCCGCCGATCCCGGAGGCGCAGGCGACCCCCAGCCGCTCCTTGTCCAGCCCGGAGTCCTCCAGGCCGGCGTCGGCCCAGGCCTCTCGGGCAGCGACGACGGCGAGCTGGGCGTTGCGGTCGAGGCGGCGGGCCTTCACCCGCTCGAGCACCTCGGTCGGCTCGACCGCGGCCGGGGCGGCGATCTGGACCGCCAGGTTCTGCACCCACTCGTCGGTCAGCCGGCGCGCGCCGGAGCGACCGGCCAGCAACCCTTCCCAGGTGCCGGCCACGTCGCCACCCAGCGGGGTCGTGGCTCCGAGCCCGGTGATGACGACTCGGGTCTTCGACATGGTTACCTCATCCTTTACGAGATCGGGGGAGACGAGTGAGGGTCTTTTTCAGTGCTCGCCGGAACGGGTCCGGCGAGCACCGGCAAGCACAGAGCGGGGCCTGGTCAGCCGTTCTGGGCGCGCTCGATGAACGCGACCGCGTCGCCGACGGTCTTCAGGTTCTTCACCTCGTCGTCGGGGATCTTCACGTCGAACTTCTCCTCGGCGGCCACCACGACCTCCACCATCGAGAGCGAGTCGACGTCGAGGTCGTCGGTGAAGGACTTGTCCAGCTGGACGTCCTCGACCGGGATGCCGGCGATCTCGTTCACGATCTCGGCGAGGTTGGAACGGATCTCTTCGGTGCTGGCCATCAGTGGTTTCCCTTTCGGATTCTCTTGCTTGCAACAGCCGGGCCGGCCACCTGAGCCGCCCCGGACAACTATGGACCGGTCCTACGGCAGCCGGATGACCTGGGCGGCGTACACCAGGCCGGCGCCGAAACCGATGATGAGCGCGAGGTCGCCACTCTTGGCCTCGCCCGCCTCGCGCATCGCGGTGATGGCGAGCGGGATCGAGGCGGCCGAGGTGTTGCCCTGGCGCTCGATGTCGCGGGCCACCTTGACGTGGTCGGGCAGCTTCAAGGTGCGCCGCATCGCGTCGGTGATCCGCATGTTGGCCTGGTGCGGCACGAACAGGTCGAGGTCCTCGGCCTTCACACCGGCCACGTCGAGCGCCTGCTGCGCGGTCTTGGCCATCTCGAAGGACGCCCAGCGGAAGACCGGGTTGCCGTCCATCCGCAGGTGTGGCCAGTTGTAGCTGCCGGCCGCCTCCTGCCAGGACTCCTTCTGGCTGATGACCTCGTGCTGGGTGCCGTCGGAACCCCACACGACCGGGCCGATCCCGGGCTCGTCGGCCGGACCGACCACCGCGGCACCGGCGCCGTCGGCGAAGATGAACGCCGTACTGCGGTCGGTCCGGTCGGTCAGGTCACTGAGCCGCTCGACGCCGATCGCGAGCACGTACTTCGCGCTGCCGCCGCGGATCATGTCGTTGGCCAGCGCGACGCCGTAGCAGAAACCCGCACACGCCGCCGACACGTCGAACGCGGCCGCGGTCGGAGCGCCCACCTCGACGGCGACCCGGGTCGCGATCGCCGGGGTCTGGTACAGGTGCGTGACGGTGGAGACGATGACGCAGCCGACCTGCGCCGGGTCGATCCCGGAGTCCTCGAGCGCGTCCTTGGCGGCGTTGACCGACATCATCAGGACGGTCTCGTCCTCGCTCGCCCAGCGCCGTTCCTTGATCCCGGACCGGGTCTGGATCCACTCGTCACTGGAGTCGATGTGCTCGAGGATCTCCGCGTTCGGTACGACGCGCCGCGGCCGGTACGACCCGATGCCGAGCACACCGGCGTACCGCGCGCCGGTCTGCGAAGTGATCGTGGCACTCATCAGTTGCCCCCGTTCGGGTGCAGGCGGACCAACGGTTGTCCGGGGGCGACCGGGTCGCCCTCCTCGACCAGCCACTCGACCACGATGCCGCCGTGCGGCGCCTGGACGTCGAGCTCGTCGCGCAGGCTCTTCACCTTCGCCACCACCTCGCCGGTCCCGACCGCCTCACCGGCCTCGCGCGGGGTCTGCCCGGCGCGGGTGAAGGTGCCCTTCATCGGCGCGACCAGCAGCCGCCAGGTCGGCGAGGCGTCGATCTCGGACGGGCTGCCGTGCTTGTCCACGAACGCCCGGGCGTCGTCGAGCTGGTCCGGCGTCTTCAGTGCGAACGTCTCGACACCCCTGAGCGCGCGCTTCGCGATCCCGGTCAGGGTGCCCGCCGGCGGCAGTTCGAGGATGCCGGTCACCTGCAGGTCGGCCATCGTCTGCAGGCACAGGTCCCAGCGGACGGGCGAATTGACCTGGGAGACCAGCCGGTCCAGCACGTCGCGGCCGTCGTGCACGACCTGACCGTCCCGGTTCGAGATCAGGCGGGTGCGCGGGTCGTGCGTGCTGATCGCGGTCGCGTACTTCGCCAGCGTCTGCACCGCCGGCTCCATGTGCCTGGTGTGGAACGCACCGGCCACGGACAGCGGGATCAGCCGGGTCTTCGCGGGCGGGTCGGCGGCCAGCGCGGCGAGCTCCTCGACCGTTCCGGCGGCCACGATCTGGCCGGGGCCGTTGTCGTTCGCGGCGGTCACGCCGTGCTCGGCGAGCTTCGCCAGCACCTCGTCCCGGTCGCCGCCGAGGACTGCGGTCATCGAGGTCGGGGTCAGCGCCGAGGCGGCGGCCATCGCCTTGCCGCGCTCGCGGACCAGGACCATTGCCTGCTCGGCCGTCAGCACGCCGGTGCCGGCGGCGGCCGCGATCTCGCCGACGCTGTGCCCGGAGACCGCGCCGACCTTGGTGAACGCGTCCGACGGGTGTGGGAACACCGCCAGCGCGGCCAGCATGCTGGACGCGACCAGCAGTGGCTGCGCGATCGCGGTGTCCCGGATCGTGTCCGCGTCGGCCTGCGTGCCGTAGTGGGCGAGGTCGAGGCCGGCCACCGCGGAGAGCCAGTTCAGCCGGCTCTCGAACGCGGGATCCGCCAGCCACGGCGCGAGGAATCCTGGGGTCTGGGCACCCTGACCGGGCGCGACGATGACGAGCACGTGACAACTCTCCCTGAGCCGGGGCCTCCGTGGGCCGGGGCGCCGCACGAATTCTACCGGACCGACTTGTGGGAATCCTACAAAGCGGTACTTCCGGGCTCGGGGTTGAGCAGGCGGCCCATCGCCAGTGCGACACGCAGTGTGAAAGCGTCGCGGGGATTGAGCGGCGAGTAGCCCGTGATCTCGGCCACACGCTTCAGCCGGTACCGGACGGTATTGGCGTGGATGAACATCGCCCGGGCCGTCGCCTCGATCGAACCGCCCGAGTCCAGGTAGGCCGAAACGGTGTCCAGCAGCACGCCGTCGCCTATCGTGAGCGGGCCGTAGACGTCGGAGGCGAGTTGCCGGCGGGCGTGGCCGTCTCCGGAGAGTGACCGTTCGGGCAGGAGTTCGTCGGCTTGGACCGGCCGCGGCGCCGCCGGCCAGGCGGGGGCCGCGCGCAGCCCCGCGACGGCCGCCCGGGCCGACGTCACGGCCGCCATCAGGTCCTTGACGACCGGGCCGACGACGATCGGACCCGGTCCGAACCACTGGGCGAGATTTTGTGCGATCTCGACAGGTTTGCTTGTACCACCGAGTACTACCACCAGCCGGTCGCCCTGCATCGCGCACAAAGCGTCGGCACCGGCCTCGCGCGCGGCGTGCCGGACCACGTCGGCGACGTTCGCGCTGCCCGGCTCGGACTCGGGCGCCCGGCCGACGACCACGGCGACCTCCGTGGACCCCGTCGTACCGGCGCCGGTCCAGCCGAGGGCGGAGGCGCGGGAGCGGACGGACTCGTCGGCCTCGCCTCGGATCACCGAGTCGACCACCAGGGCCTCGAGCCGGGCGTCCCAGGCGCCGCGCATCTCGGCGGCCTTGGCGTAGACGGTGGCGGCGGCGAACGCGACCTCGCGGGCGTAGCGCTGCATCGCCTCGCGGACCACCGGCACGTCCTCGGGCGGGAGCAGGTCGCCGATGGTGTTCTCGATCATCTCGATCGTGGTCCGGAGCAGGTCGACGGTCTGGTGCAGCGAGATCACCCGGGTGAACTCCCGCGGCGCCGAGCCGAACATCCGGGTCGGCATCGCCGAGTGCGCCTCGGGGTCGCGGAACCAGTCGACGAACGCGGTGATCCCGGACTGCGCGACCAGGCCGATCCAGGACCGGTCCTGCGCGGACAGCTTGCCGAACCACGGCAGCTTCTCGTCCATCGCCGCCATCGCGGCGGTCGCCAGCGCACCGGTCGCGCCCTGCAACCGCTCGGCCCGCGCGAGATGACCCTTCGTCGCCACGCCTCGACCATATCCGGCGGACCGTGACGCCATCACAACCGCAGCTTCCGTGCGCGGGGCCGCCCAGCGGCACGACGCGCGGTGGATTGTGATGGGCTGCGCGTCCGCCATCATGGGGTGATGACGGACAAGCAAGGCGTGGCGGACGCGGTCGCGGCGCTGCGGGCGATCGGGTACTTCCTCGAGCGGGACCGGCAGCCGACCCACCGGGTGAAGGCGTACCGGCGGGCGGCGGACACGATCGCGGCGCTGCCGGCGGCCGAGGTGCGGGCCCGCCGCCGGGCCGGCACGCTGACCGAGCTGCCCGGGATCGGGCCGAAGACCGAGGCCGTCATCGTCGAGGCGATGGACGGCAGCACCCCGGCGTACCTGGTGAAGCTGGAGGAGTCGGCGGGCGCCCTGACCACCGCCGGCACGGCGATGCGCGCCGAGCTGAAGGCGGATCTGCACCTGCATTCGGAGTGGTCCGACGGCGGCAGCCCGATCGAGGAGATGGCCCGGACGGCGCACAGCCTCGGACACCGGTACATGGCGCTGACCGACCACTCCGGCCGGCTGACGGTCGCGAACGGACTGTCCCGCGAACGCCGGCTCCAGCAGCTCGAGGTGGTCGCCGAGCTGAACAAGAAGCTTGCCGACGAGCTGGACGGGTTCACCATCCTGAACGGGATCGAGGTCGACATCCTCGAGGACGGTTCGCTCGACTGCGACTCCGAGATCCTGGCCCGGCTCGATCTGGTCGTCGCCAGCGTGCACTCGAAGCTGCGGATGGCCGCCGGGCCGATGACCGAGCGGATGGTCCGGGCGATCGCCAACCCGCACGTCGACATCCTCGGCCACTGCACCGGCCGCCTGATCACCGGCGGCCGCGGCACCCGGCCGGAGTCCGAGTTCGACGCCGAGATCGTCTTCGAGGCCTGCCGCCAGTTCGGTACGGCGGTCGAGATCAACTCCCGCCCGGAACGCCTGGACCCGCCCAAGCGGCTGCTCTCGCTCGCGGCCGAGATGGACTGCTTCTTCTCCATCGACACCGACGCGCACGCACCCGGCCAGCTCGACTGGCAGGTCTACGGCTGCGAGCGCGCGGAGGACTGCGGCGTCACTGCGGACCGCGTGATCAACACCTGGGACCAGAGCACGCTGCGCGACTGGGCCAGCTGAGCCGGCGCGGGTGCCAGGCGTATCTTCGAGGGGTGAGTGACCTGGAGAAGGACCCGGCGGAGATCGTCTCCGTCGGCGGGGCCGGTGGCCCGGTGCTGGAGTTCCTGGAGCCGCGTGAGGTGATTCTCGGCCGGACGACGAAGGTCCGCCGGCTGCTGCCGAACAAGAACCGCCGGATGGTCGGCGCCTGGTGCTTCGTGGACCACTACGGTCCGGACGACCTGACCACCCGGGTCGACTCCTACGGCGTACCCGGGGACCGGGGGATGCGGGTCCCGCCGCATCCGCACACGAGTCTGCAGACCGTGAGCTGGTTGTTCGAGGGTGAGATCGAGCACCGCGACAGCGTCGGGTCGCACGCGCTGGTCCGGCCGGGTGAGCTCAACATCATGACCGCGGGCCACGGGATCGCGCACTCCGAGGTGTCCACCCCGACCGCGCCGCCGACCCTGCACGGCGCGCAACTGTGGGTCGCGCTGCCGGACTCCGTGCGGACCACGACCCCACCGGCCTTCGACGCGTACGCCGACCTCCCGACGGTCGACCTCGACGGCGCCCGGGCCACGGTGATGGTCGGCACCGTCGCCGGAGTCACCTCACCCGCCCCGGCGTACACCCCGCTCGTCGGCGCCGACTTCAGCATCGAGCCCGGCCGCACGGTGACGGTCCCGCTGACGCCGTCCAACGAGTACGCCGTCCTGGTCGTCGACGGCTCGGTCTCGGTCGGCGAGCTCACTCCGTCGTTCGGCGAGATGGTCTACCTCGGCGATGGCCGGGAGTCGGTCGAGCTGGTTGCCGCCGACAACGGCACCCGCCTGCTGCTGCTCGGTGGTGAGCCGTTCGAGGAGCAGTTGGTGATGTGGTGGAACTTCATCGGCCGTAGTCACGACGAGATCGTCGCGGCCCGCGACGCCTGGCAGGAGGCGATCGCCGCCGGCGGCACCGGCCGCTTCCCGATGGTGCCGGGCTACGACGGTGACCCGCTGCCCGCTCCCGCCCTGCCCGCTACCGCACTGAAACCGAGGCCGCGGGCGCGCTGACCCGGCGGCGGTAGTACGCCCAGGTGAGGATCAGCAGCGACGGGCCCCAGAGCTGGAGCGGGGCGTAGCAGGCGATCATCAGGGCGGCCCAGCCGGTCTCTCGAAGGGCGGGAAGTCGTCGGTGGACACGTCCCGGAAGCCGTAGGTCCAGATCGCGATCAGCGCGAGCGCGCCCAGGATCGCCGGCACGATCGCGGCCCACGGGTTGACCGGGCGGCCGCCGACGAAGGGGTTCCAGCGGGGCGCGACCTCGCCCCACGGCTTGACCAGGCCGAACGCGATCAGCGCGACCACCTCGGAGAACAGTGTCAGGAAGACGATGTAGACCTTCTCGCCGGTGCTGACCGCGTACAGCGGGTGCCCCGCGTCGTCGAGCATGCCCATCGAGGAGCCCGCGACCAGCCCGAGCCGCCACAGGCCGGACGGCAGGGTCATCAACGGGATCGCGTCGGCCAGCCAGAGCGCCCACCGGGGCGCAGGTCGTTCGATCACCTTTCCGAGCATCCACCGCGCGATCCGTCCGGACCTCACCCGTGCGAGTGAACCGGCTCCCTCCCAGGAGCGTTTCAGAGCAGGTCGTGGTCGCGGGCGAAGGCCGCGGCCGCGGTCCGGGAGGGGACGTCGAGCTTGGTGAAGATGTTGGTCAGGTGCCGGGCCACCGTCTTGTCGCTGAGCACGAGCCGGTGGGCGATCTCGGTATTGCTGTTGCCGGACGCAACCAGCCGGAGGACCTCGAGCTCGCGCCCGGTGAGCCCGCCGGCGGTGTCGCGGTGCAGCAGCTTCTCGGTCTCCTGCCGGGCCGGCGCGGCGCCGAGGTCGCCGAAGGTCTTTGCCGCCGCCGTCAACTCCGACTCTGCCGAATCCTCGTCACCGAGCAGCCGGAAGGCCCGTCCGACCAGCACCTTCGAACGCGCGACCTCGTACGGCGCCTGCAGCCCACTCCACGCCTGCGTGGCCACGCGAGCGTGCGGCAGCGCCTGCTCCGCATCGCCTCGCTCCAACGCGACCAGGGCCGAGCAGTACGCCGCGGTCGCCCGGAGACCGGCACATCCGAAACCGGTCGCGATCTCTGTCAGTTCGACCGCGGCCGCCTCCGCGTCGTCGACGTACCCACCGGCGAGCAGGACCTCCACGGCCCCACCGAGCAGCCGTGACCGGTGCACCGGGTCACCGGTCTCTGCGAGTAACCGCCGTACGGCGGCGACGGCGGCCGACGTGCGTCCCCGCGCCATTTGCAGCAGCGCGCGACCCGGCTGAGCCTCGTAGCCGTAACCCGCCGCCTCCGCGTACGACGCCTCGGCCGCCGCGTAGTCGCCACGGATCCGCAGTACGTCGCCGCACTCACTCAGCGCGAGGCCCGCAGCCGCCTGCGCACCCGACTCCGCGTACCGGCGGCACGCGTCGGTGAACTCCGCCAGCGCCTGCCCGTAGGCCCCGTGCAGCCGCAGGATCTGACCACGGTGGACGGCGCACTGGCCGGTGTAGGGCACCAGATCCGGCTGACTGTCGCACCACCTCGTCAATGCCGTCGTCCACGCGGAAGCGCGAGCGAAGTCCAGGATCTCCTGGCAGGCCTCGATCATCGCGCAGTACGCGTTGCCCGCGAAGATCGGCGACACCTCGCCGGCCGCGACGCCGACCATGGCTTCGTCCAGCAGGGCCAGTCCTTCCGGCACCCGGCCGGAGTACATCAGCAACCGGCCCTGGCAGACCAGGCCCTGGGCCAGCAGGTCGGAGTCGCCGAATCGCCGGGCCAGTTCGGTGATCTCCGTCCCGAGGCGTGACGCGCCGGCGAAGTCGCCCTGCTCCAGATGGCGGAAGAACTCGTGGAGGCGGAGGTAGCCCCGCTCGACCAGGTCGGCGGGCTGATCCGCCAGCAGCCGCTCGGCCCGCGCGGACCAACCGCTGCCGACGGCCACCTCGCCCCGGACGTTGTGCACCAGGCCGAGCCAGAACGCGAACCGGACCGCACCGAGGGTGTCACCGGCGTCGACCTGCGACCGGTAGCCGCGCTGCAGGGCGCGGATGCAGGCGTCGATGTCGCCGAGCAGGTAGGCGGCGGTGGCGAGCGAGAGCAGGTCGCCGGCCCGCAGGTCGCTGCCGGCCGACAGCCGTTCGTAGGCCGTCGCCCAGTCCCGCCGTTCGTAGGCCGCCCGAGCTCGCTCGAGATCATCGACAATCCCCATCACACGCCTCTCACTCGCGAGCATGCGCGCTCGATCAGGCGGCGGCAAGACTCCGGACCGTCCGGGCCGCGATCCGCTTGGCGACGTACGCCGCGTCCCGGCCGACCCCTGGCAGCACCATCGAGCTGAAGGCGAACTGGAACGACAGTCCGCAGAAGTACAGCCCCGGCGCCGCGGTGACCACGCCACGCTCCTCGAGCGGCCAGCCGTCGGCTCCGAACACCGGCAGCCGGATCCAGTCGAAGACCTGCCGGAACCCGGTCGCCCAGACGACGTTCGCCACGTCCAGGACCCGGTCCTCGCCCAGTACCGGCCGCCCGTCGCGGACCCCGGTGACGCGGTCGTGAACCCGCTCGACCCCTCGCGCGAGCAGGTCCGACCGCTTCACCCGGAGCATCGGTCCGCCGTGGAACCGGACCTCGTCCTTGGCCTTCCGGCCGATCGGGGTCCGCCGGGTGACCACGTGCTTGCCGACGAAGAGGAACACCGGGAAGAAGAGGTGCGCGCCGAAACTGTCCAGCCGGACCGCGATCTGGCCCGGGTCCCGGCCGGCCAGCACGGTCGGATGGGTGGTTGCGGTCTCGTAGGCGATGTCGGTGCCCGAGTGCGAGCCGCCGACCACGAGCACCGGCCCGTCCTTCAGTTGCTCCGGCCGGCGGTACTCGCTCGAGTGCAGCTGGCGGATCGCCGGATCCAGGTCGACGGCGAACTCCGGCAGGTACGGCGTCCTGCCGAAGGTGCCGGTGGCAACCACCACGTTGTCCGCGTGGATCGTCCCGGTGCTCGTGGTCACGACGTACCGCCCGTCGTGCGCCTCGAGCCGCTCGACCCGGGTCGCGCTCCGTACCGGCAGGTCGAAGCGTTCCGCGTACGCCGCCATGTAGTCGGCGACCTCGTCCTTCGTCGGGTACGACCAGGGGTCACCGGGGAACGGCATCCCCGTCAGGCCGTCGTACTTCTTCGGCGTGTACAGCCGCAGCGTGTCCCACTGCGCCCGCCACTGGTCGCCGATCCGGGCGTTGCCGTCCAGGATCAGGAACCGCCGGCCGTGCCGGCGCAGGTGGTAGCCGGTCGACAGCCCGGCCTGGCCGGCACCGATGATGACGGTCTCGATACTTTCGGTGGTCATGCGAGTCTCCGCTCCTCATGGACGACGCCGCGCGGACCGGGGCGGTACCGCGGACCGGTGTGGTACCGCAGCCACCACAGCAGCATCAGCGCGGACGTCACGACGTAGAAGCCGTGCAGGGCCCAGATCGGTCCTGGCGGCAGGTGCACCACGTAGATGCAGTGGACGGCGTTGCCGACGTTCGCGAGCACCAGGTTCGCCGGGCTGTACGACCTCAGGTCGCGGGTCCGGATCGCCTTGAGCACCATCGGCAGCGCGCTCGACGCGAAGAGGATCGTGGACACCGTCCCCGCGAGAAGAGCAACGCTTGCGCCAGTCATGCCACCGACGGTAGGGAGCGGGGGACACCCGGCGCGTCGGACGGAATGCGCAACCTGAGTGAGCCGCGGCCTACGAGGAATGTCGTAGGCCGGTCCGGGCCTGGATGTCCGTCGGTGCGGGGTGCGGATGCGAACAGCCGCCCACCCCGAAGGGTGAGCGGCTGTCCCGGACGACGGCGGTCAGGCGCCGGCGCCCTCCTGCTTCACACCGGCGACCGCGGTCGGGTCGTCGATCCGGTACTTGCGGGCCGCCTCGGCGGCGACCTCCGGCTTGACGTCACCGCGCTTGGCCAGGATCTCCAGCGTGGCCACGACCACCGACTCGGCGTCCACGTGGAAGTGCCGCCGGGCCGCGGCCCGGGTGTCGGCCAGACCCCAGCCGTCGGTCCCGAGCGAGGTGTAGTCGTTCGGCACCCAGCGGGAGATCTGGTCCTGCACCGACCGCATGAAGTCGCTGACCGCGACGACCGGGCCCTTGGTGTCCTTCAGCTGCTCGGTCACGAACGGCACCTGCTCCGGCTCGTCCGGGTGCAGCAGGTTGTGCTCCTCGGCCGCGACCGCGTCCCGGCGCAACTCGTTCCACGACGTCACCGACCAGATGTCCGCGGCCACCGAATACTCCTCGGCGAGGATCTCCTGCGCCTTGCGGACCCACGGCAGCGCGACACCGGACGCGAGCAGTTGCACCCGCGGTACGTCGTCGCCCTCGGCCGTCTCGTACTCGCTGAACCGGTACATGCCCTTCAGCAGGCCCTCGACGTCGAGGTTCTCCGGCTCGGCCGGCTGCGGAACGGGCTCGTTGTAGACGGTCAGGTAGTAGAAGACGTCCTCGCCGTACGGCGTGTCCTTCTCGAGGCCGTAGCCGTACATCCGGCGCAGACCGTCCTTGACGATGTG
>NZ_SMKR01000070.1 GCF_004348725.1 Kribbella turkmenica | reverse complement strand
CTCCTCCCCCGCCTCCACCACGGTGCCCGACTCGAGCAGGATCCGCAGATGGTACGACGCGTTCGCATGCGTCAGCCCCAGCTCCCGGGCCACCTCCGCCGCACTCATCGCCGTCCCGGTCAGCAACGACAACATCCGCAACCGCACCGGATGGGCCGTCGCCCGCAACTCCTTGACCCCGTCCTCGGCCACGATCCTCACTCCCCAACAACCCTTGGGGAGCAGCATGCCCGCGACCCGGGCCGACCGTCATACAGTTCTTGGACGGTCGACCCGGGTCGCCGGTCGTGCGGGCTACCTGGCGGTCGTGTAGCGGATGGTGTCGTTGCGGAGGATGCCGCCGGACATCTTGACGATCTTGAGGGTGTGGGGGCCGTTCTTCAGGGTGGTGGTGAAGGCCTGGTGGGCCGTCACACGGGTGTCGTTGTGGAGGTCGACGCGGCGGACGAGTTCGTCGTCGACGTAGATGTCGGCCTCGCCCTGGTCGGGGGCGAGGGCGGTGATCCACTGGACGCTGTTGCCGGTGAACGCGAAGGTGACGGACGCGCCGTCGGCGGTCGTGGCGTGGATGTCGTCGCGGTAGTCGCCGCGGAAGCGGAAGTCGAGCTTCGTGGTTCCGGTCGGCTGGGCCGCGAGGTACGCCTGCCGGATGGTGACGACGGCGCCGTCGACGGTGTAGTCGGTGCCCTTGAGCAGGTCGGTGCCGGCCTTGGACACGGCGAGGAGCTCGCCGGGGTCGCGTCCGATCTGGACGCTGACGTCGGCCGGGGCCGACTTGTCGAAGCTCGCGGTGTCCGGGTTCAGCAGGCTCTCCTGGCGGACGTTCAGCTTGTCCAGCAGCATGAACTGACCCGACTTCTTCACGCCGCGGATCGTGTGGGTTCCGTTCGGCAGGTCCGAGATGCTGTAGACGACCTGCTGGGCCCCGCGCCCGTCCTCGCGGTACGTGCTCACGGTCTCCTTGAGCTGACCGTCGACGTAGATGTCGACGTCACCCTGTGAGTTGTGGGTCTCGGTCACGTAGTCGACGCCGGTCCCGACGAAGCTGTACGAGAAGGAGTCGCCGTTGGTCTCGGTGTACTGCACGTCGTCCTGGTAGTCACCGAGCCCACGTCCCGTGCTCCGGCTCCACGAGCCCGTGTAGACGATCTGCGAGTCGTCGTTGTTGACCTCGACCGTCCGTACGCCGGCGTTCGTCACCCCCGCCCTGGCCGAAGAGTCGGTCACCGCGACGGTCAGCGGCTCCGACACGGCCGGGACCTCGCGGTTGCCGTTGCGCTGCCAGTCACCGTCGTACGCGACCCGCAGGTCGTCGTCGTTGACGGTGATCGCGGAGTTCTTCTGCGGTGTGACCTCGAGCAGCCGGACGCCGTGGATCGGCACGTTCTCCGCGGTGAAGCCGGACGTGAACTGTCCCAGGTCCTTGCGGGCCCACAGGTCGCGCACCTTCGCGGTACCGGACAGCCCGAGGTCCGGCCAGTTCACGGTCATGTCCGCGTCGGTCTGCCCGAGGTTGAACAGGGCGACGGTGTAGGTGTTGTCCGGGTTGAGCGCGAACCAGACCTGCCGGTTGGTCTTCGTCGACACCGGCCGCGCGGGACGCCCGGCCTGGTTGACCGCGATCACCTCACGGTTCGTCAGCAGTTCCAGTCCGAGCTGGTCGAGCCTGGTCATGTCGTTCCCGATGTACATCGGGGCGGCCGACACCGCCCACAGCGTCGCCGCCGTACGGCGCTCGTCGCGGGTGAGACCGTCCATCTGGCCGTTGCCGACGTTCAGCGAGTCGAGGTCGTTCCAGCCGCCGGGTCCGGCGTGCCGCCACCAGTCGGCCAGCTTCGGGAACAGTCGCGCGATGTTCTGCCAGGTGGTGAGCGCCTGACCGGGGCAGTAGCACTCGACGTCCCAGTCGATCCGCCAGCCGTTGGCGTACTGCTTCCAGTAGTCGGCGTAGTTGATGTCGAGCGCCCACGAGAGCTCGAGCCAGATGCCGTGGCGAGCCAGCGCCTGCGACCACGCCTTGACGTCGCCGCGGGCGTCGAGGGACAGGTCACTGATCCCCGAGCCGGGCGTGACGCTGTCGAACTTCAGGAAGTCCACGCCCCACGAGGAGTAGAGGTCCGCGATCGAGTCGACGTACTTCTGCGCGCACGGCTTGGAGAAGTCGATCGCGAAGCCGAGCCCCCAGTAGTCCGCCTTCTTCAGCGGCCGCACCGGCAGGTCACCGGTCTTGCACTCGGGGGCGCCATACACGGGGAGGTTGGCGTCGATCAGCGTCTGGCTGATGCCCGGGATGCCGTAGAGACCGACCTTCTGGCCGTTGCCGTGGATATGGTCGATCACGTCCTGGAATCCGTCGGGGTACAGGGTCGTGCTCGGCACCGGCCGGCCGTACCCGTCGATGTCGCCGTTCCAGCCGGCGTCGATGTTGACGTACTCGTAACCGTACGGCTGGAGCTTCTCGTGCATCGCGTCCGACTGCGCCTTCAGCTGCGCCGCCGAGATCCAGCTGCTGCCGGGCGGCGAGTACACCTGCATGCTGTAGCTGCTCCAGCCCATGTAGGGCTTGAGCGCCTTCTCCCCCGCCGGCCCGCCGGCGGGTCCCGTAGTCGCGGCGGCCGCCGCCGTCGCAGTCGTCGTCGCGCGCGGCGCGGGTGCGGCGGACGACGTGGCCGCCAGTCCGGCCGAGAGCAGCCCGGCGACGGCGAGTCCCACGACGACGCCTCGTCGTGCCTTGCCCGGTAGGGATCTGGTCATGAGCGGTGACCTCTCTGACGATCTGTCAGCCGAGGCCCCGGCCGTCCGGGTCCTCGACAAGAATCCGAGAACCCGGATCGGATAGGATATTGGCTTCTTTACTTAACGCTGTCAAGATTTCATGGGGATTCGCCTACCCGGCCCGGTACAGCGACCCGCCGGCGGAGATGGCGATCGTCGCGGGCTTGCCACCGACGTTCAGGCTGACGATGAACGTCGGTCCCGACTGCCGGACGCGGTAGGTGACCGAGCCCGTGGCCCGCACGGGGACGACGAACGACAGGATCGACGCCATCGTGCCGGACCGGGCCATCAGGACCGTCGGCGCCGACTTCCGGACGTAGCTGCTCGGGTAGTACCAGCCCTGGATCGGGTTCGTCCGAGCCTGGTGGACCAGCGTCGCGCCGGCAGGCAGCGCCTGCTTGAACGGGACCTGGAACACGATCGTCTTGGTCGAGTCACCGGGCGCCATCGCCACCGCGGTCGTCCGCGAGTACACGGTCGCCCGCTGGTCCGGCGGGAGGTGCCACAGCGTCCGGTACAACTGCGCGGTCCTCGACGACGCCCGGTCCCAGGTGACGATCAGGTCCGGGTCCTTCAGCACCAGGACCGAGCGGATCCGGCTGATCCCGCTGCCCGGCACGTCGGTGAACTGGTACGCCTCCGCGTTCGCCTTCACGGCGTACGCCGCCAGCCGGGTCACCGGGTTGGTGTCCTTCGACAGCGGTGTCGTCAGCACGCTGTGCGCCGACGGGCTCAGAGTCCAGCTCCGCCACACACCCGCCGAGTACGCCGCGTACCCGCCGTCGATCACGATGTCCCGGCCGCGCGAGGTGTAGGTGATGCTGGTGTGGTCGCTGTGTCCGTGGAACGCTCGCGCCGGCCCGAACCTGATGCTGTACGTCGACTCCCCCGCGAACCTCCGCGCCGGGTCGGTCCCCCAGCCGGTGCGGCCGAAGACGTGGCCCGCCGCGTAGACGCCGACCCGCCACGGCGGCACCGTACCCTTCGTCCCGAGCGAACCGGCGTACTCCATCGGCGTGCCCGGCCATGGGTAGGTCGCCTGGAGCTCGGTGTCGCCGAGCTGATGGAGTTTGCCGAGCGAGTTCGTCGCCAGCGTCAGCCACTTGGCCAGCAACGCCCGCCGGGCTGGGATCGTCGTACCGGGAGAGACGCCACAGTTCTGCATCACCGCGACGGCCCGGCCCCAGAGCGAGTAGTTGAACGCCGCGTACCCGGTCGACTGTTCGTTGGTCGAGCCCTGTGCGTCGATCGAGGTCGTGATCGCGGCCCCGAACCGCTGCACCGCCAAATTCTTGTAGTCCGTCCGGTTCAGCGTGCAGCCGAGGCCGAACAACGCGATGCTCTCGTCGGTGCCGTGGTTCCAGGCGCCGCTCCAGTTGTACGTCAGGAAGCGTGCGTGACTCAGCAGCGCCGTGTCGATCCAGGCGTAGCGCGCCGGCACCGTCGTTACCTGCAGGCCGGACAGGATCGCCTGCCGCAGACAGATCAGCACGTTCGCGCGGTGCATGGTCGACTCCCAGGCGCCGACGTTGCCCTTCCACGAGTACGGGTTGTCGCGGTACCAGTCCCAGGCGATCGTGTTCACCCGTGTCATCGCGGCCAGATCACCCTTGCCGCCCGCGATGATGCCCTGGCCGAGCCAGCGCAGGGAGTGGAACCACATGTACCAGCTCGCGTTCTTGTACGGGTTCGCCAGCCAGTTGATGTTCCCGCCGCCGTTGCCGACCTTGACGGGTGCGTACGGTCCCCAGGCGTAGGTGTCGCGGTACAGGTTCGCCAGCGGGTTCGTCCGATCGATCCCGCTGAATCCCGGGCACGCGTAGAACGGGGCCGCCAGCGACTGCACCTTGCTCGTGCCGATGTCGGTGGCCGGCGGCGCGGTCGCGGGTACGACGTTGCTCGCGCCGGGCACGAACTGTGCTTCGCCGGGGCCCTCCGGCCCAGGCACGATCTGGATGCCCGGCGGGGCGCCCGGCGACCGTGTCTCTCCCTCTGCCGCTTGCGCCCCCGCCAGCAGTAGGGCGATGGCGACGGCCACCCCTGCCGTCCTCGTGAATCGCATGACTGTGTCCTCCCCTCCGCATCGCCGCGGTCCCCCGGCCGCGATTCCCCTCACTCGTCACGATGCGGCCGGAGCGCGGAAGGTTGCGATCCGGCCGGGACAGGCGCCGGCCGTTGTGCCGGGCCGCGCCGACTCAGGGCAGGAGCTGCTGGACCTCGAGGATCTTGAGCGTGGTTCCGGCGCCCACGCATTGGTAGTCGACCCGGAACCCGAGGCAGTACAGCGTCATCACCTCGTCGTCCGGCCGGCCGTATCCGGTCAACGGCAGGTTCGCCAGCTTGTCGACGAGCCGGGCCGCCTCGGCGGGCGCGCGGTGGCAGAACGCGGCGTCCAACTGGGCTACGGCCCGCGCGCTCCAGACCAGTTCGTTCGGTTTCATCGGTGCGTGGCGGTTCCCCTGCGCCGACTGCTCGAAACCGGCCGACTGCAGATGCTTCAGCCGGATAGGCCTGGGTACCCGGGGGTGGTCCGGCCGTGGTTCAACCCCAGCCACCTTCGCCGGCCAGTGAATTCGCAGGCGGTTCAGATGTCGTTCATCACTCAGCAGCCCCGTCCGTCCGTGGCCGTCGTGGAGTGCACGGAGACGCGCAACGAGCAGGCGGCGACCGCGGAGAGGCTGCTCCGCGAGGCCGCGGAAGCATCCGGTCCGCGACGAGAAGACCTGCTCGATCAAGCGATTGTTGTGTCGGTTCCGCTCGCCCGCACGCTGGCGAGCCGGTACTACCGGCGTGGCGTCGACGCCGAGGACCTCGACCAGGTCGCGTACGAGCACCTGGTCAAAGCGGCCCGCAACTACCGGCCGGTGGACGGATCCGACTTCCGGTCCTTCGCCGTCCCCACCATCCGCGGTGGCATCCGCCACCACTTCCGCGACCATGCCTGGGCGGTCAAGATGCCTCGACGCCTGCAGGAGACCCAGACCCGGATCAGCGCTGTCGAAGGTGCCCTGGCGGCCCGGCTCGGACGCTGGCCGAGCTCCCACGAACTGGCCGAGGCGCTCGGCCTGGACGTGCAGGAGGTCATCGAGGCGCAGCGTGCACAGGGGTGCTTCACGCCGTCCTCGCTGGACACTCCGCTGCACGACGGCTCGTCGATCACCCGCGGCCAGCAGGTCGCGGATCCGGCGGACACCTATCAGCTCATCGACCAGATCGAGTCGCTCCGGCCGGTCGTCGACAACCTGCCCGCCCGCGACCGGCTGATCTTCCAGCGACGGTTCCTGGAACACCGGACCCAGGCCGAGATCGGTCACGAGATCGGCGTCAGCCAGATGCAGGTGTCGCGCCTCCTCGGGCGGATCATGGTCCAGCTACGGCTGGCACTGTCGGTCTGACGTCGGGGTCACCGCGAGCCCGACGGTGACCCCGGCCTCCGCCGGACCTGGTCCGCGAGGATCAGGCCCGCCTTCTGCAGCAGCTCGCCAGCACTGACGAGCAGGTGCGCGTCCTGATCGGTGACTCCGGACGCGGGCCGCCGGTTCGCCAGGCAGACGGCCAGCGCCTCGGCGGCGGCGATGACCCGGTTCAGCGCGTCCAGGTCGGCGGCCCACTCGTCGAGTGACGGCTGGGCCACGGCCTCGAGGAGATGCTGTGCCGAGTACAACGCGCCGGCCGCACCGCGGATCCGGACCGCGTTGCTCTCCGGTCCGCCGATCCCTGGCTGCTCCATCCGATCGTCACCGCCTTTCGTCTCGCCGGTACCAGGGCCGCAGTACCCAGGCGGACACCCATAGCAGCGGTTCTGCCGATTTCCGCCGGATTCCGGACGAGCAGCGCTACTGGCCGTGTACAAGCACTTCGACCGGGTACTGCCGCCGTCTCGTCGACCAAGGGGAGGTTCGAGCCGGATGCGAGTGCTCGGAGTCAACGCGATCTTCCACGACCCGTCGGCCGCGCTCGTGGTGGACGGCCGGATCGTGGCGGCGGCGGAAGAGGAGCGGTTCAGCCGCCGCAAGCACGGCAAGCGGCCTGTGCCCTGGTCGGCCTGGGAGTTGCCCGAGCAGGCGATGCGCTGGTGTCTCGACCAGGGTGGGATCCGGCCGCAGGACCTCGACCTCGTCGGCTATTCGTTCGACCCCGCGTTGTGCGTCGACCTGGCCGGCCTCGGCGTCAGCGACCCCGGCGACGCGGTCCGCACGGACTACGCCCGCCGGGCGCCCAGGTTCCTGGCCGCGTCCCTGCCCGGTCTCGACCCGGACAAGGTCCGGTTCGTTCAGCATCACGTGGCCCACGCGGCGTCGGCCGGCCTGGCCGCGCCGTTCCGGGACAGCGCCTGCCTGGTGCTCGACGGCCGAGGCGAGCGCGCGTCGCACCTGGCCGGTCGCTACACCGGCCCCGACCTCGAGGTCTTCGCCGCCCAGGAACTCCCGCATTCACTCGGTCTGCTCTACGAGGACCTGACCGAGCACCTCGGCTTCCTCCGCTCCAGCGACGAGTACAAGGTGATGGCGCTGGCGTCGTACGGCAAACCGCGGCACCTGGATGACTTCCGCGAACTCGTCCGGGCGACCGGTGACGGCGGGTTCGTCACCGACCCGGTGGACTGGGAGGCGTATGCGCCCAAGGTCCGCAAAGGCGACTCACTCGGCGACGCGCACGCCGACCTCGCCTGCAGCGCGCAGCAGCGACTCGAGGAGGTTCTGCTCGACCTCGCTCGCTGGTTGCACGACCGCAGCGGCGCCAGGAACCTGACGATGGCCGGCGGCACGGCACTGAACTGCGTCGCCAACTCCATGCTCGCCCGGCGCGGACCGTACGACGAGATCTGGGTCCAGCCGGCCGCCGGTGACGCCGGAACCTCGCTGGGCGCGGCGCTCCACCTGAGCGCCGGCGCCGGCCGTGCGCCGATGCCGATGACGACCGCCGCGCTCGGCCGGGGCTGGACCGACGACGAGCTCGGCGCCCGGCTGGCGCGGGCGGGACTGCCGTTCGAGACACCGCGGGACCTCGCGGCGACGGTCGCCGAGGCCTTGGCCGGCAACGCGGTCGTCGCCTGGTTCCAGGGCCGGTCGGAGTACGGACCGCGCGCCCTCGGGCACCGGTCCTTGCTCGCGCACCCTGGCGACCCACGCAATCTCGAGCGGCTGAACGACATCAAGGGACGCGAGCAGTTCCGGCCGATCGCGCCGCTGGTCCTCGCCGGCCGGGCGGCCGAGATCTTCGACGGCCCGCTGCCCAGCCCGTACATGTTGTTCGTCCACGACGTCGTCGCCACCTGGCGGGAACGGATCCCCGCCGTAGTGCACGTCGACGGCACCGCCCGGATCCAGACCGTCGACCCGGCGGCCGAACCTCTGCTCGCCCGGTTGCTGCACGAGTTCGACCGGCGGACCGGGCTGCCCGTGCTGGTCAACACCAGCCTGAACACCGCCGGCCGGCCGATGGTCGACAGCCCGTCGGACGCCCTCGAACTGTTCGGCTCGACACCGGCCGACCTGCTCGTCCTCGGACCTCACGTGGTCCGCCGCGCGGAGTCGTTCCGATGACGAGTTGGACCGTCGTCGTTCCCACGCTGGGACGTTCTTCCCTGACCGATCTGCTGGCCGACCTCGCGGCGCAGCTCCATCGGCCCGACCAGGTGGTCCTGGTCAACGACGGCCCGGACGCGCTCGCACCCGTTGCGGTGGACCTCCCGATCACCGTTCGCTCGAGCGGCGGCCGCGGTCCGGCGGCCGCCCGCAACGTCGGCTGGAAGACCGCCGGCACCGAGTGGGTGGTGTTCCTCGACGACGACGTACGGCTTCCCGACAGCTGGTCGGCGAAGCTGCTGGCCGATCTGGCCGCGGCCGGGCCCGAGGTGGCGGGTGTCCAAGCGAAAATCCGGGTCCCTGATCCGCAGGGGCGACGGCCGACCGACTGGGAGCGCAGTACGGCGGGGCTCCGCACCGCGCACTGGGCAACGGCGGACATGGCCTACCGGACGCTCGCGCTCCACGCGGTCGACGGATTCGACGAGCGGTTCCGGCGCGCGTACCGCGAGGACGCCGACCTGGCCCGTCGGGTTCGCGACGACGGCTGGCGACTGGTCCGCGGCGAGCGGCACATCGTCCACCCGGTGCGCCCGGCCGACTTCTGGATCAGTGTCCGCGTGCAGCGAGGCAACGCCGACGACGCACTGATGCGAGCACTCCACGGCCGCCGATGGCGTGCGCGCACCGAGTGTCCACCGGGCCGGTTCCCCCACCATGTGGCCACGGTCTGCGCGGCCGTCCTCGCATTGAGCCGATACCGCCGTCCGGGGCTGGCCCTCTGGCTCGTCCTGTACGCCGAGTTCGCGATTCGCCGGATCGCGGCCGGTCCACGAACTCCCCGTGAGACGGGGCGGATGGCCGCCACCTCGTGGCTGATTCCGTTCGCGGCAGTGGGCCACCGGATCGCCGGATGGTGGCGGTTCCGCGGCAGCCAGGCTTGGCCGGAGCCGGTCCGGGCGGTCCTGTTCGACCGGGACGGCACGCTCGTGCACGACGTCCCGTACAACGGCGATCCGGAGAAGGTCACTCCGGTCGACGACGCCGCGACCGCCGTCGAGCGGCTTCGCTCGGCGGGTCTGCGGGTCGGTGTCGTCACCAATCAGTCGGCGATCGGCCGTGGCCTCGCGACCGCGGACCAGGTCTGCGCGGTGAACGACCGGATCGACCACCTGGTCGGTCCGTTCGACACCTGGCAGGTGTGTCCGCACACGGTGGAGGACGGGTGCGGCTGCCGCAAGCCCGCCGACGGACTGATCCGCTCGGCCGCCCGCAGTCTCGGCGTGCCGCCGCGGCAGATCGTGGTGATCGGCGACATCGCCGCCGACCTGGGCGCCGCAGACGCCGCGGGGGCCCGGTCGATCCTGGTGCCCAACGACCGGACCCGGCCGGAGGAGATTCTCGCCGCCCGGGTCACCGCACCCGACCTGCGGACCGCCGTGGACCAGGTCCTGAAGGGGCTGCGATGAGGAGCGTCCTGGTCGCCAGAATGGACAACGACGGCGACGTACTCCTGGCGGGCCCGGCAGTCCGGGCCATCGCGGCGCGGGACCGGGTGACACTCCTGGTCGCACCCAGCGGTGAACAGGCCGCGCGCCTGCTGCCGGGGGTCCGCAACGTGCTGACCTGGCCCTGTCCGTGGACCGGGTTCTCACCACCCCCGGTCGAGCGGCGCTCGGTGGACACGCTGATCGACGCGCTCGCGCTCGAACAGTTCGGGGCCGGATTCATCCTGACGTCGTACCACCAGAGCCCGCTGCCGCTGGCCCTCGTCCTACGGCTCGCCGGACTGAAGTACCTCGCGGCCAACTGCGTGGACTACCCGGGATCGCTGCTGGATCTGCGGCACCGGCCGCGGCCGGGGCACGAGGTCGAACGCAACCTGGACCTCGTCCGTGCCGCCGGTTACGACCTGCCGCCCGGCGACGACGGATCCCTGCGCGTGCGGCAGGTCCGGCCGCCCGCACAGCACGCGTACGTCGTCGTCCACCCGGGCGCCTCGGTCCCCGCCCGTACGGCGAGCCCGGACTGGTTCCGTGCTCTCGTCACCGCGCTCACCGGCGCCGGCCATCGCGTGCTCGTCACCGGATCACCGGCGGAACGCGAGCTCACCCGGTTCGTTGCCGGAGACAACGGTATCGACCGCGGCGGGACGACGCGGTACGCCGAGCTGGCCGCGCTGCTCGACGGCGCCGACTGTGCCGTCGTGGGCAACACCGGCCCGGCCCACCTCGCCGCGGCGGTCGGCACACCGGTCGTCTCGCTGTTCGCCCCGGTGGTGCCGCCCGACCGCTGGGCGCCCTGGCGGGTGCCGGCGATCCTGCTCGGCGACCAGCAGGCTCCTTGCCGTGACACCCGCGCGCGCGAGTGCCCGATCCCCGGTCACCCCTGCCTGAACGGTGTCGCGATCGAGGAAGCGGTGATCGCGGTGCACAAACTCCTCGAGGAGGTCGCGTGAAGATCCTGGCCTGGCACGTGCACGCGTCCTGGATGACGTCGTTCGTCCAGGGTGACCACGACTACCTGGTGCCGGTTCTCCCGGACCGCGGACCCGACGGCCGCGGCCGTGCTCTGACCTACGAGTGGCCGTCGGCCGTGCGGGAGGTCCGGCCGGCCGAGCTGGCCGACGAGGACATCGACGTCGTCGTGCTGCAACGCCTGAGCGAGCTCCAACTGTTCCAGCGCTGGTCGGGTCGCGCGCTCGGCCGGCACGGGGTGCCCGCGGTGTACGTCGAGCACAACACGCCCCGCGGGGATGTCGACGAATGGATCCATCCGCTGGCCGCCCGGGCAGACATACCGATCGTGCACGTCACCCAGTTCAACGCGATGGCCTGGGACAACGGACTGGCACCGACGGTCGTGATCGAGCACGGTGTGCCCGACTACGGCTATCAGTACACCGGCCGGCTCGACTCGCTCGCCGTCGCCGTCAACGAACCGGTCCGGCGCTGGCGGGTCGCCGGACTCGACCTGGTGCAGCGGATCTCGCAGTACGTGCCGGTCGGGGTCTACGGAATGGGCGCCGACCAGCTCGCGGGCCGCTTCGGCCCAGGGCTCGCGGCCACCGACGACCTGTCCCAGAAGGAGCTGCACGCCAGGACCGCGAACCACCTCGCCTACCTGCACAGCTGCCGGTGGACGAGCCTCGGGCTGTCCCTCGTCGAGGCGATGACGCTGGGCTGTCCGGTCCTCGTGATCGCCTCGACCGCGGCGCCCGAGTCAGTGCCTGCACAGGCCGGCGTCGTCAGCTCCGACCCCGACGTCCTGGCACGGACCGCCCTGCGCTGGCAGTCCGACCGGGCCGAGGCCCGCGACGTCGGCCTCGCCGCCCGGCTGCACGCCCTCGACCACTTCGGGCTGCCCAGATTTCTCGACGAATGGAACCGGATCCTGAAGGAGGTGTGCCGATGAGGATCGCGATGATCTCCGAGCACGCGAGTCCGCTGGCAGTCCTGGGTGGGGCCGACGCCGGCGGCCAGAACGTCCACGTCGCGTCACTGTCGCTGGCGCTGGCCGAGCGCGGCCACACGGTCGACGTCTACACCCGGCGCGACCATCACGGCACGCCGGAACGGATGTGCCTCGGCCCGGGCGTCGATGTGATCCACGTGCCCGCCGGACCACCGCGGCCGATCGCGAAGGACGAACTGCAGCCCTATATGCCCGCGTTCGGCGACTGGCTGACGGTCTACTGGGCGGACCGGCCACCGGACGTCGTCCACGCGCACTTCTGGATGTCCGGCGTCGCGTCCGTCCAGGCCCGCCGACGGATGCCGCTGCCGAGCGCCCAGACCTTCCATGCCCTCGGTGTGGTCAAGCGCCGTCACCAAGGCAGCCATGACCCGAGCCCGGACGACCGGGTGGACATCGAGACCTCGCTCGCCCTGCGGTCCGACGCCGTGATCGCCACCGCGACCGACGAGGTGCGCGAGCTTCTGGCGCTGGGCGCGCGGCCCGAGGTCATGCACGTCGTCCCGTGCGGCGTCGACGCGTTCCCACCCGGCCCACCGGCCGAGCGGCGCCGGCACGGCGGCCGCGGCCGGATCCTCTCGCTGGGCAGGCTGGTCGAGCGCAAAGGTGTGGACACAGTCATCGCCGCCCTCGCCCACGTCGCCGGCGCCGAACTCGTCGTGGCCGGCGGTCCGTCGACCGGCTTCGACGCCGACCCGGAGGTCGTCCGGTTGCGAGCCCTCGCCGAGCAGGCCGGCGTGGCCGACCGCGTCTCGCTGATCGGTCCGGTCAGGAGGACGGAGGTACCCGCGTTGCTGCGGTCGGCCGACGTGGTCGCCTGCACACCGTGGTACGAGCCGTTCGGGATCGTGCCGCTGGAGGCGATGGCCTGCGGACGGCCGGTCGTCGCCTCGGCCGTCGGCGGTCTGGTGGACACCGTGGTCGACGGCGTCACCGGGATCCACGTGCCACCACGGGATCCGGTGCGGCTGGCCGTCGTACTGCGGGAACTGCTGGCGGACCCGGCCCGCCGAGAGGCTCTCGGCCGCGCCGGACACGCTCGGGTGCTTGCGAAGTACACGTGGCCCACAGTGGCCGCGGCGACGGAGGACGTCTACCGCCGGATCGTGTCTCCGGTGACCTCGGGGAGGATCGGATGAAAGCGGCTTTCGGCACTCTGAACGAACACCTCGACCAACTCGGCGACGGTCTGCAGAGCCTCGCGAGGCAGAACGACGTGCTCGACCGCTGGGGCCGGGAACTGGCCGTCGCCTTCGCCGCCGGGAACCATCTCCTTGCGGCCGGCAACGGTGGCAGCGCGGCCGAGGCGCAGCACCTGACCGCCGAACTGGTCGGTCGCTTCGAGTCCGGCCGCACGGCGCTGCCCGCGATCGCGTTGCACGCGGACTCCTCGACGATGACGGCCATCGGCAACGACTTCGGCCAGGAGCGGGTGTTCGCCCGGCAGGTCGAGGCCCATGGCCGGCCGGGCGACGTACTGATCCTGCTGTCGACCAGCGGCGCGAGCCCGAACCTGCTGGCCGCTGCCGACGCCGGACGCCTGCTCGGGCTGCACGTCTGGGCGATGACCGGTCCGCGGCCGAATCCGCTGGCCGAGCAGGTCGACGAGGTGCTGGCGATCGAGAGCATCGCCCCGACCGCGGTCCAGGAGGCCCACCTGATCGCCATCCACGCACTCTGCGCGGCCCTGGAGCGCGTGATGCTCCTCGGTCCGGAGGTCGGTCGATGATCACCCGGGTGCTCGTGATCGGCGACGTCCTGCTGGACCGCGACATCGACGGCGAGGTGCACCGGGTGTCGCCGGAGGCGCCGGTCCCGGTGGTCGAGATCGGTGCCGAGGCCGAACGGGCGGGCGGCGCCGGCCTGGCCGCGACGCTGCTCGCGGGCCGGCCGGGGATCGAGGTCCACCTCGTCACCGCGCTGGCCGACGACGAACCGTCCAAGCGACTGTCCACCCTGCTGACCGACCGACTTCCGGTCACCGTGATCGCCAGTACGCCGGGCACCCGGTGCAAGACCCGGATCCGCAGCGCCGGCCAGTCCGTCCTGCGGATGGACGTCGAAGCCGAGGCGGCGATCGTCGACGACCCGGATCTGGAGGCGCTCGAGGCGGAACTGGAGGACTCCGACGCGGTCCTGGTCTCCGACTATGCCGGCGGTCTGATCAGCCATCCGGGCGTCCGATCGGTACTGCGGCGCTGGGCGAGCCAGCGTGCGATGGTCTGGGATCCGCATCCACGCGGCGCGGAGCCGGTGCCGGGGCTGTGTCTCGTCACCCCGAACAAAGCCGAAGCCAGACAGTTCGCCCGGCTGCCGGCGGGACCGCCCGACGAACTCGCCGAGCGGCTGCGCGACCAGTGGCAGGCCTGGGCGGTCGCCGTGACCGACGGCGCGGCCGGTGTGTTCCTGTCCGCCGGCGGCAGCCCGGCCGTCTTCGTCCCGGCCACCTTCAAGCACCACGGCGACGCCTGCGGCGCCGGCGACCGCTTCGCCGGCACGGTCGCGGCCGCTCTCGGCGCGGGGGCGGTGGTTCGTACTGCCATCGCCGACGCCGCCGACGACACCGCTCACTGGTTGCGTGCGGGTGGCGTGCAGGCTCCCGCGTACTCCGAACGGGTCGTCGACAGCTCCGAGCAGTTGACCGCGGCGGACCTGATCCGGAGAATCCGCGCCGCCGGTGGCACCGTCGTCGCGACGGGTGGCTGTTTCGACGTTCTGCACGCCGGGCACATCGCCGGTCTCGAGGCGGCCCGGCAGCTCGGTGACGCGCTCGTGGTCCTGGTGAACTCAGACACCGGCGTCCAACGGCTCAAGGGAGCCGGCCGGCCGGTGAACCCGGTCGGCGACCGGTGCCGGGTGCTCCGGTCCCTGCGGTGCGTCGACGCCGTCGAGGTGTTCGGCGGCGACACTCCGGCCGAGCTGCTCGACCAGCTCCGGCCCGACGTCTGGGTCAAGGGCGGCGACTACGACGCCGATTCGTTGCCCGAGGCCCCCATTGTGCGCGGCTGGGGCGGCCGGGTGGTCGTGGTCCCGCTGCTGCCCGGCCGCTCGACCAGCGCGATCCTCGACGGAAGGAGTTTTCGATGAGTGTGGAACGAGTCGCCGTGACCGGTGGCGCCAGTGGCCTCGGCGCCGCTGTCGTCCGGGCCGTGGAGAAGGCCGGCGGTACGGCGGTCGCGCTGGACCGGCGAGCGCCGGGAGACGACGTCCGTTGGGTTGAGGTGGACCTTTCCGACCCAACGGCCGCGGAGCCGGCGGTCGCGGAGGCGGAACGGCTGATCGGCCCGCTCACCGGCGTCGTCACCGCGGCCGGCATCGACTCCTGCGGACGGATCGAGGACGTCCCGCTGGAGGACTGGGTGCGGGTGGTCACCGTCAACCTGATCGGTACCGCCGCGATCGCGCGGGCCGCCGTTCCACGCCTCGAGAGCACTCGTGGCCGACTGGTCACCATCGCCTCGACCCTCGGCCTGCGGGCCCTGAGCGACGCCACGGCGTACTGCGCCTCGAAGTTCGGGGTGGTCGGGTTCTCCCGGGCGCTCGCGGTCGAGACCGCCGGGCGGGTCGGGGTGACGATGGTGGTGCCCGGCGGTATGAAGACCAGCTTCTTCGACGGTCGCCCGGAGCGGTACCGGCCCGGGGAGGACGCAATGCTGAACGATCCGGACGTCGTCGCCGACACGATCGTCTACGCGCTCGGGCAACCGGCCGGTGCCGAGATCCGTGAGCTCGTGGTCTGCCCGTCGGTGGAGCCGTCCTGGCCGTGACCGCACCCGTGCTCGCCCTGCGCGCGCTCGGCCTCGGCGACGCGCTGACCGCCGTGCCCGCGTTGCGGGGTCTGCGCCGGCTGGCTCCGGACCGGCCGCTGCTGCTGGCCGGTCCGGCCGGACTCGGAGGCTGGCTGGCCGAGCTGGGGATCGTCGACGACGTCGTGCCGGTCGCGGGCCTGTCGGCGCAGCCGCCCGGCCGCGCGCTCGGCAGTCATGTCGCGGTGAACCTGCACGGCCGCGGACCGGACAGCCACCGGTTGCTGCAGGAAAGCCGGCCGACCGACCTGCTCGCCTTCGACTGTCCGGCGGCTTCGCATCACAGCCGGACCCGCTGGCGGTCCGACGAGCACGAGGTCGACCGGTGGTGCCGCCTGGTCAACGCTGCCGGCGGCCACTGTACGGCCGACGACCTCCGAGTCAGCGTGCCCGGCGTCGTCCGCGACGACGTGGTCGTCCTACATCCAGGTGCCGCGGCCGGGGCCCGAAGATGGCCGATCGACCGATGGACTGCCGTCGCCCGCGAGTTGCGTTCGGACGGCGCGGACCTCGTGCTGACGGGCACAGAACGCGAGCTCTGCCGGGCGATCGCACGACAAGTACCCGCGAACGACGCCAGCGGCGACCTTCCGATCGGTGAGTTCGCCGGCCTGGTTGCTCGGGCGGGCCTGGTGCTGAGCACCGACACCGGCATCGCTCACCTGGCGACGGCGACCGGCACTCGGTCGGTCACCCTCTTCGGCCCTACTCCCCCGGCCTTCTGGGGGCCGGCGATCGACTCCGACCTGCACACGGTCGTCCACCACGGCACCGGCCCCGGTGATCCACACGCCGCCCGGACCGACGAGGCGCTGCTCCGGATCAGCGTCCAGGAGGTGCTGACAGCGGCTCGTGCACAGCGTGCCGGAACCATTCCACGGTCTTCCTGAGCCCGTCGTGCCACTCGACCTGCGGCTCCCAGTCCAGCAGCTTGCGCGCCCGGGTGGTGTCCGGCCGGCGTACGGCGGGGTCGTCGACCGGCCGGTCGACGAACTCGATGCTCGAGGTGGTGCGGGTGATCGCGATGACGTCCTGCGCGATGGTGAGCACCGAGCGCTCGTCCGGGTTGCCGATGTTGACCGGCCCGGCGTGGTCGCCGAAGGCGAGCCGCAGGACGCCGTCGACGGTGTCGCTGACGTAGCACACCGAGCGGGTCTGGGTGCCGTCACCGGCCACGGTCAGCGGACTGACGGCCAGCGCCTGCCGGATGAACGTCGGGATCGCCCGCCCGTCCTCCGGGCGCATCCGCGGTCCGTAGGTGTTGAAGATCCGGACGATCGCGGTGTCGAGCGACTCACTGGTCCGGTACGCGGTCGTGAGTGCCTCGGCGTACCGCTTCGCCTCGTCGTACACACCGCGCGGGCCGAGCGGGTTCACGTGGCCCCAGTACTCCTCCGGTTGCGGGTGTACCTGCGGGTCGCCGTACACCTCGGACGTGCTCGCGAGCAGGAAGCGGGCGCCCTTGTCCTTCGCGAGTCCGAGGGCGTGCCAGGTGCCGATGGCACCGACCTTCAAGGTCTGGATCGGCAGGCGGAGATAATCGATCGGCGAGGCCGGGCTGGCGAAGTGGAGCACGAGGTCGACCGGGCCGGGGACGTGCAGGAAGTCGGTGATGTCGCAGCGGGTCAGGGTGAAGTCCGGGTTCGGCATCAGGTGCTCGACGTTGGCAGGCACACCGGTGAGGAAGTTGTCCAGGCAGATCACTCGATGGCCGTCGGCGAGCAGTCGCTCGCACAGGTGGCTGCCGAGGAATCCCGCCCCACCGGTCACCACTACTCGCTTCCCGGGCACCTGCTGACCTCACTCCTCCCGCGCCGACGAGCGCGCTCGGTACCCAAGCCGGCCGGCTCTACACCGGGGATTGCGCCGACTCGCCGGGGGTACCGGCCGCGCATGACTGAGCCCGCGGACCTGCAGCCCGACCTCGACGTCCAGCCCGCGCCGGAAGGGCACGAGCGTCCCGACGGTGTCGACGACGTGACCGTCGCGGCGGTCGGGACACTGACCGACGCCCTGGAGACGGCGATCCGGGCCCGAGGTCACCTCTACGCCTTCCACCAGCTGACCGGTCGTGCCGACCACCGGCTCGACGACGCGGTCGACCTGCTGCGCGAGGCCGGCCACCACGACCTCGCGGACCGGATCACCACCGAGCTCATCGGCCGCAACGTGATCCCCGGCCACTGGACCTTCCAGATCATCGAGGCGTACGACGAGCACTACTTCGACCTGTTCGCCGGCCTGGAGAAGCAGGCCCGCGACCAGCTCACCGGTGGCCGGCGCCACCTCAACGAGGCCGAGATGAAACAGCGCCGCGTGACGCCGAATCATCCCGGCCACGAACTCTGACCGTCACTGCGCGCCGCCGGGAAGGTTCACCTCCCCGGCCGGCACGCAGAGGTTGCCCGGTCCCGCCTACTACCGGTTCGGGGTGGCGGACGCCTGAGTGGTCCGGCGGGTGAGCAGAACGCCGAGGGAGATCATCCCGAGACCCAGGACCAGGTGCAGCCAGTTGTCGGCGGTGTTCACGGGTACGAAGTTGGCAGAGCTGGACTGATCGATGATCAGGCCGTAGATCCACAGGATCAGGTACACCACACCGCCGCCGATCAGGTAGTTCTTCGCCCCGCTCGCGGTACGGGCCAGCGCCAGTCCGAGGACACCGAACAGCAGGTGGACGATGTTGTGCAGGATCGAGACCTGGAAGATGCCCAGCAGCATCGCGTCGGAGTTGTGGCCGGCGAAGCTCATCGTGTCGTAGTCGGTGGTGATCCCCGGAACGAACCCCAGGACACCGACGGCCAGGAAGACGACGGCCACCGCGAGCGCCGCCTTCTGGACCGGAGTGCTGGTGTTCCGCGTACTCGTTGCGTCGGACATGTCGATTCCTCATTTCCTCCGTTACCGGACTATTGCGGTACCCCGATTGCCGCGCTGTACGCCTCCGCGCGGCCGGCTGCGGTGGCAGCGGCTCGGCGGTGGCTCCGCCGAGCTCCGCTGCCTGGCCGCGGCCCATGACCAGGTTCCGGCAGCCGGACCCCCTCGTCGGCCGGCGCCGCCGATCGTCAGGCGGGGGAACCGGCCTGGCGGACGTTGCCCGCCGACTCCTTGGCGTCGCCCGCCATCTGCTGAGCCGCCGATCGGCCCTCGTCCGCCACCTCACCGGCGGCCTGGGATGCGGACTCCCGGACGTGCTCGACGGCTTCCTGCGCGGGCTCCTGCAACTGCTCCTTGACCTCCTGGGCCATCTGCGCGGCCTGCTCCTTCACCGGGCCGGCAGCGTCCATCGCCGTGTCCTTGGCGTCCTGCGCCAGCTCGCGTTCCTTCGTGGACGCGGGCATGGCCGCGGCCACGACCCAGCCGGCCGCGAACGCGATCACTCCGGCGGCCAGCGGCGCACCCCGGGTCCTCGCCCGGGCCATACCGGGCGCCGAGCCGACGGCGTCACCGACCTTGCTGCCGGCGTCCTGCACCGTCGACACCGCCGAACCGGCCGTGTCGCCGGCCGGCCCCATCACCTGTTCCTTGAGCCGGTGGGCGCCGGACTTCGCACGATCGACCCGCCGGCCGACGACGCGCCCCGGGCTGACCTTCTCGGTCAGGGCGTCGACGTCCCGGCCGACGTCGCGACGGGTCGCCTCGATCTCTCGTTTCAGCTGTTCCGGGTCTTCAGCCATTTCGCGTCCTCCTTGAGTGAGTCGACCGTCTGGTCGGGTTTCGGGTTGACCTCCCGCAGCTCCTTGCGTCCCGTCGACGCCAGCACGGCGGCGACGATCGCCCAGACGGCCGCGACGATGAGCGCTGCCCAGACGAGGTCCATGACTTCGTCCAGGGCCCACATCACCGTCAGTGAGACGAACAGCGCGACCATCCAGCCGGCGAACGCGGCTCCGCCGAGCATGCCCGCGCCTTTGCCGGCCTTCTTCGCCTCGACTCGGAGCTCGGCCTTCGCCAGCGCCAGCTCCTGTCGGGTCAACTGTCCCAGGTCGTTGGTCAGCTGGGAGACGAGCTGACCGACCGACTCATCCATCGACAACCGGTTCGGACCGCTGTCTGGTGGTGATCCGCCGACAGTCATGTCACTGGCCCGTTCCGGGCCCGAACCTCGGTGTCACCGGTACTCCCGGGTCCGGGTCCGGTGCGACCGGCGTGGGGGTCGGCGGTGGTGCCGAGGTGGGGGTGACCGGCGGAGCGGTCGACGGTGCCGGCGGAGGGGCGGGATACGCGTCGCCGACGGGATTCACGGTTCCGTTCCCGGTCGCCGTCCCGCCCGGCTCTGCCGCCGTTCTGCCCGCCGCGTCCGCGGTGCCGGCCGGCGTGGTGCCGCCCTCCGACAAGGCACGGGTCAGTCGACCGGCGACGACGCCCGCAGCCACCGCTGCCAGCAGGAACGTGCCCGGCTTCCGCCGGGCGAACCCGCGCATCTCCTCGAGCAGGTCGCCGGGCTCGTGCTTCTGCAGGAATTCCGCCGCCTGGTCAGTGAACTCGGCGCCGCGCTGCGCCAGCTGGGCACCCAGCCCGGACTGACCGTGCTCTGCCATCCCGCGCAGCTCGTCGCCGACCGAGCGCAGGCTGTTCGTGGCCCGTTCCTTCTGCTGACCCGCCTGCTGGACGAGTTCGTCCCGGGTCCGGCCAGCCATCCGCCGGGTCTCCTGGCCGAGGTCCGACCGGACGTCCGATGCCTTGTCCTTGACGGTCCCGGCAACCTGACGAGCAGCCTCGGCCGACGTTTCCTTCAGCTGCCCGGCCTCGTCCCGGGCGGCTTCGGTGACACCTTCCGCGGGTGGACTGCCGGCGTCCATCCGCTGGTTCGTCGTGGGCGTCATCTGACGACTCCTTCCAGGAGCGTGAGTGGTCTGTACGTGTCTGGTCTCCCGGCGGCACACTGTCGGACCCCCTGGGCTCCCGTCAGTACCCAGCCGGCAGCCCGGCAATCCCCAGTTCCACCCGCGATTCGAACCGATCAGAACGCATTCGAGCCAGTCAGGAGGGCACTGCGCGCGAAGGTGGCCACTGAGTCCGACGGGGATGTCGCCACCAGGCCGGATGGGTTGAGAAGACAGCCCATCCGGTCGCCCCGGACGAGCGGTGGCGGCTCGGGGCCGGCCCTCAGGGGCGTCGCCAGCCGGGGTCGGAGAGGTGGCTGCCGGCCATCGGGCCCATCTGCAACATGCCGCCGTCCGCGACCACGCTCGTCCCGGTCACGTACGACGCCTTCGGCGAGGCGAGGAACGCGATCACCGCGGCGATCTCGCGGGCGTCGCCGGGCCGCCCGAGGGGAACACCCGGACGGTCCTTGCCGTGCGGGTCCTCGTCGGTCTGGCCGGTCATCGGCGTTGCGATCTCGCCCGGCGCGACGGCGTTCGCGGTGATGCCGTACTCCCCCAGCTCGAGCGCCAGCGTCTTCATCAGCAGCCCCAGTCCGCCCTTGGCCGCGTCGTACGGGGCCGAGCCGACGCGCGGCTGGTGCTCGTGCACACTGGTGACCGCGATCAGCCGCCCGCCGCGCCCTTGGTCGATCATCCGCCGCGCCGCCTTCTGCAGGCAGAGGAACGCGCCGTCCAGGTCGACGTTCAGCACCCGGCGCCAGTCCTCGTAGGCAAGGTCCACCGCCAGCTCACTGGTGCCGGTCCCGCTGTTCGCGACGAGTACGTCGACACCGCCGAGGCGCTCGATCAGCCGGTCGATCGCCTCGGCCGCATCCGGGAGGACCTCGAGATCCAGCTGCTCGACCTCGGCCTTGCGGCCCAGGCCGCGGACCTCCTCGGCGGTTTCCTCGGCTCCGCCGTGGTCACTGTGCCAGGTGATCCCGACGTCGAAGCCGTCCTGCGCCAGCGCGACCGCGGCCGCTCTGCCGATACCGCTGTCCGATCCGGTCACAATCGCTTGAGGCATGCGCTCGCGGTACCCGCGTGGGTCACCGGAAAACGCCGCTCCGGCACCGTGCCCTAGTCGTCTCCGGGTTGGATGCCGGTGAGCTCGCCGGCCGGTGTCGGGCTCCCGGAGGCCGGAGTGCTCGACGGCGTGTCCGGAGGCGGCGTGCTCGAGGAGGTTTCCGTCGGCGTGCCAGTGGGCTCCGTCGGCGTGGTGCTGGTCTGCGGCGGAGTGCTGGGGGCTGTCGTGCTCGGTGGCGTCGTGGTGGGCCGGGACGTGGTGGGTGACGAAGGGGTCGAGGCCGGGGACTGAGAGGGTGCCTGAGTCGTCGGACCGGAGGTGGTCTCGTTCGTCGTGCTGGACCGGGTCGGGTCGGTGGACGAGGTCCGCGGCGTCGAGGCCGGCGTCCTGGACGTGACGCCGGGTTGCGGGCCGACATCGGTGGTCGGCGGCACGCGCGGGTCTTCGCGGTTGAGCAGGACGCCGGCGAAGACCGCGCCCGCCGTCGCGAGTACGGCGATCGCCGCGGCCAGCAGGATCCTGGTACGTCGCCGGCCGGACGAATCGACGGACTCGAGCACTCCCGTAGCCGGTGCCGGCGGCTCGGCCGCACCGACGGCCGCCGGGACCGCCGCGGCCACGGTCTGACCGCCGTGAGCCCGCAACGCGCCGTCCGCGATCTCGGCGGCCGACGGGCGGTCGGCGGGGTCCTTGGCCAGCATCCGGAGCAGAACGGCCTCGAACGCTCCGCCGAGCTCGGGGTCGATCGCACTCGGCGGGGTCGGCGCGGTGTCGACGTGCTGGTAGAGGATCGCCGTCGGGTGTTCCGCCGTGAACGGTGGCCGGCCGGTCACCAGCTGGTAGAGCACGCAGCCCAGGGAGTACACGTCGGCGGCCTTGCCTGCCTGGCCGCCCCGCGCCCGTTCGGGTGACAGGTAGAGCGTGCTGCCGATGATCTGGCCGGCCGCGGTCAGCGTGGTCGCACCGTCCCCTGGGAGCTGGGCGATGCCGAAGTCGGCGACCTTGACCGTCCCGTCGGCCGCCAGCAGCAGGTTGCCGGGCTTCACGTCCCGGTGGACGACGTCCTCCCGGTGCGCGGCCGCGAGGCCTGCGGCGGCCTGCTCGACGATCTGGATCGCGCGATCCTTCGGTAACGTTCCGTGGCCGGCGAGCTCGTCCGCGACCGTCCCGCCCTCGACCAGCTCCATCACCAGGAAGAACCCGTCGCCGTGGTTGCCGAAGTCGTAGACCGAGACGACGTGCGGATCGTTCAGCCGGGCGGCGGCCCGCGCCTCCCGGTGGAACCGCTCGGCCGCCCGCGCGTCCGGGTCCGACGGCAGCAGCACCTTGACTGCGACCGCGCGCCCCAACTGCTCGTCGGTCGCGCGGAACACTTCCCCCATGCCTCCGCGCCCGATCGACGGACCCAACCTGTACCGCTTCGCTACCAGCATTCCGACACCCGTACCCAGCCCCGACACAAACCAACCGGCGCCGAACGGCGCTCACCTGTAGCCGAACGCGCGCGGTGGGTCCCAGAGTTCCCGGTTGAGGTCCAGACCGGTGAGCGCTGGGCGCGGGTCCACCGGGCCGAGACCTGCGCCCACTCGCGGGCCCAGGCGTCGGCGCGGCGCCGGTCGAGCGGCCGGAGGGCCAGCCGGAACGATGCCCAGAGCAACGGCCAGGCGAGCATCGGCGACATCATCGCGGCAGCGGTGCCGGAGGCCGCGCTACCGGCGGATTCCCGGGGAGCCGGCACGATCGTGCCGGACCGGTCGAGCCAGACGGTCAGTCCGGTGCCGGCCATGGTGCCGATCATCACGTCGGCCGTTCCCACCCGGGAGACACCGGAGGCTTCCAGCCAGCCGATGCGAACGGGCGAGGTCACATGTCCCGGACTCGACGGGACGGTTCCCGCGGTGTTCTCCAGTGTTCGCGCCCGCACAGGGTGCAGCAGCGCCCGCTGCCGGGCCGCCTTCTCCTCGGCGCGGCCGTGGATCGTCGTACCGAGGGCCACTGGGTGGCGCTCATCACAGCCTCCTCGGTCGAAGTCTGCAGGGAATGACAGGGCAGATCCTCGGTCTGTGACGCCGTGAGCCGTCGGCACCACGGTGGCGGAATCCGTGGTCCGGCCCGGCGACCGCGTGGTCCGGCCCACCACGGAGTCCCCACGCAGTGACCCACGGGGTGGCCCACGGACTTCCCAGGGCGCGAACGCGCCGGCCGCGACGGACCGTGAGAGGTGGGGCCACAGACACCTGTCAGAGCGGGAGGGCCGGAAGCGTGAACGCCGGAAGCGTGCAGGGAAGAGTAGACAGCAGAACCGCTGGCGCGGGACGGATGACCGGTGACCTCGACGAGGCCGTCGCGGTCTTCGTCGCCGCGCGACCCCGGCTGATGGCGATCGCCTACCGCATCCTCGGCTGCACCGCCGAGGCCGAGGACGTCGTCCAGGAGACCTGGCTGCGCTGGCAGAAGGTGGACCGCACGATCGTCGCGAACCCGCAGGCGCTGCTCGCGACGATGACCGTCCGGCTCGCCGTCAACGTCCGCCAGTCCGCCCGCAGACGCCGCGAGACCCCGGTGGAGGCCTGGACCCCCGAGGCGGTCGACCCCGGCGACGACCCGGCGACCCGGGCCGAACGCCGCGACGCGCTCGAGCAGGCGGTGCTGGTGATGATGACGAGACTCACCCCGAGCGAACGCGCCGCCTACGTCCTCCGGGAGGCCTTCGACTACCCGTACCGGCAGATCTCGGAGGTCCTCCACCTCGGCGCCGCGAACGCCCGTCAGCTCGTCTGCCGGGCCCGCCGGCGGATCGCCGACGACAGCCGCGCGGCCGTGAGCACGGCGTCCCACCAGCACTTCCTGCACGCCTTCCTCAACGCCGCCCGGGCCGGCGACTTCACCGACCTGGAGACGTTCCTGGCCGCCGACCAGGCCGGCTGAGTGCGCTGGCCCACATGGAGGCCCACTGACCTGCACGGCCCGGCCGACCTCGGCAGCCGGCTAGCTAGCGGGCGACCGCTTTCGCGGCTCGCTCGATCAACCGGGTGGTCGTCCGCGGGTCAGTCATCAGGCCGACGTGTCCTTCCTCGAACGTCGTCAGGTTCGACCCGGCCCGGGTGGCCATCGTCCGCTGGACGCCGGCCGGGATGATCTTGTCCTCGGTACCGAGCAGGTACCACGACGGGATCGTCCGCCAGGCCGGGGTGCCCGACGGCTCGTTCAGGGCGCCGATCGTGGCCGCCCGCTGAGTGGCCGCGACGACGGCCTTGTCGTCGGCGCTCAGGCCGGTCGCGAACGAGGTGAAGACGGTCGACTCCTTCAGGTAGAGCTCGGTCTCCGCGGTGGGCGGAAGGGTCGCCGGAACGAAGTCGAAGATGGTCGTCGGGTCGGCGGACAGTGCGGAGTCCAAACCCGCCAACTGGGTCGCCGACTCACCGGTGTCGGGTGCGAAGGCGTTCACGTAGACCAGCGCCCTGACGTTGGGGTTGCCGGTGGCCGCGTTGGTGATGACGGCGCCGCCGTACGAGTGGCCCACCAGGACGACCGGACCCTGCACCGTGCCCAGGAAGGCCTTCACCGACGCCGCGTCACCCGACAGCGACCGCAGCGGGTTCGCGATAGCGCGGACCGTGTAGCCGTCGTCCTGGAGCCGCTCGACGACGCCGGTCCAGCTGGACGCGTCCGCCCAGGCACCGTGCACGAGGACGACGGTAGGCCTCGCCGACCGGCTGTGCTGGGCCGCGGCGCCGTGCACCGGAACCAGGCTGACGAGGAGCGCGAGTGCGGCGAGGAGGATCGGTACCGTGCGGAGTCGCCTCCTGGCGGGCGCTGTCTGACTGCGGGGACTGGTCATCGTTCCGTCCTGTTCCGTGGGTGATGTGACTCGTCTATAAGTCCGGGCACGCGCCGTCGGTGTGACACCGCCGATCCCCTGTCACAGGGCAACCGCTCGCACGGTCCTAGTGGGTACTTCGTTGCGACCGTCAACCACTGTTCGCAGCGCCGGCCCCCACCGAAGGTGACGCCATGCCCCAGTCGAGTACGCAGGGAGGACGAAGCGCTGTGCCCAGGCGCGTGTCCGCCGACGGTCTCCGTCGTTTCGTCGAGACCTTCGCCGAGGACCATCCACCGCTGTCACTCGCCGCCGCCGACCTGACCGTCAAGGACCCCGGTGAGGTGCGCCGCCGGTACGGCGGGGTGTTCAACTACCTGACCCGGGTCGAGCTCGAGGTCGAGCGGAACGTCCTCGAACTGCGCGCCCTGATGCCCGATGCGACCGAGACCGACCGGCTCTTCTACGAGGACGTCTGGTCACCGCAGGAGTTGCAGCACGGCATCCTGCTCGACGCGGTCCAGCAGAGCTTGGGCATGACTCCTGCCGAGACCGACCTGGCAGTCAGCGCCCGGATCCGGCTAATCGGCGTACTCTCGCACCTTCCCGGGATGCTCGGTGTCATCCGGCTGCTCTACTACCTGACCGGCGCGGCGACCGAACGGTCCGCGGTGATCGCGTACTCGCGCCTGGTCAACGGGCTCGGCGCGATGGGCGAGCACGCCATCGCCGAGACGGTGATCGCGCCGATCAGGCGGCAGGAACCGGGCCACTTCGCGTTCTACCGGATGTCGGCCGGGGTGCTGGTGGGCGAGGAGGGACTGAGCGACTGGCAGCTCCAGCTCGCCCGGATCCTGCGCCGCCGGTCGTTCGACCTCGTCGGCGTGAACAACCGTCGGCAGCGGGCCGACTTCGGTGACGTCGCCCGGGCGCTCGAGTTCGACCGGGACCTGCCGGAGGTCGCCCGCCAGGTGAGCCTGGTGGAACGTGAGCTCCTCTGGGCCGAGCGGCAGGGGCTCGAGGTCCCCGGTTACATCATGGCCGCGCTCGAGGAGGCGATTGCCCTGAGCAACGCCCGGAGCGGGCGGTTCGACCCGGCAGGTTCGTAGCTTAAGGCAACGAGTCGTCGGTGGCCGCGGCCGCCCCATGGCGCGCCCGGATGAGCTCGAGCACCGTCTCGGCCGTGCGGTCCAAGTGGCTGCGGCCGTCCGGCAGCATCGCGGTCGGGCTGATGTAGCTGCGCGGCCCGACGTGCGTGGCCGGATCGAGCCGGTGGACGGTGATCCTGCCGGCGCGAAGCGCCCGGTTCCAGCCGGTACGGCGGAACAGGCGCCAGCGCTGCGGGAAGATCCAGGTCCCGACCCGCTCGATCCGGTCGTTCGCACTCGTCAGCTGGTGCACGTGCTCGGCCTGCGTGAGGTCGTTGGCTCCGTTGTGGAACCCACCGAGCAGGATCAGCATCAACGGGCAGCGCAGCTGCTTGGACAGCTCGTCCACCGCTCCGGTGGCCACCTGGGCACCGCCGCTGTAGCTCAGCAGGACGACTGGGATACCGCTACCCGGCTGGTAGCCCGCCAGCCGCAGCTGCGTGGCGATCTGGCCGCCGACGGCACGGTTGTACAGCGGCCGGTACCGCCGGTCGGCGGCGACGAACGTCTGCATGACGTTGTGCAGGAACAGCAGCAGCCCGGCCCGGCGGCGCAGCCAGTTCCACACCGGCCGGCCGGACAAGGGCGCGGCCAGTGGCGAGTACGGCTGGACCTGTCCGAGCACGCGCAACTCCGGCGCTCCGGCCAGCAAGGCCTTGACCAGCTGACCGCCGTCCCGGCTGTCGTGGAAGTGACGCTTTCCGATGCCGTCGAGAAAGACCAGGTAGGCGGCCGGCGGCCGGTCGGGGGCAGCACCCCGGGCATAGGGCAGGCCCTTCGGAAGCTGCGTGACCGGAGTCCGCCAGCCGACGCTGTACGCGAGTACCTCGTAGCGGGCCAGCAGCGCTTCGACGATCAGGGCCAGCCCGAGCCCGACGATCCAGAGCAGCAGGCCGTTCACGCGATCGCTTCCCGGGCGCCGGAGGCGAGGACCGCCGCGACCAGACGCCGTACCAGGTCGACCGCGAGGGCGAGACCGACGCCGGCCGCGGTCACGCAGCCGGCGGCGATCCCCCATCCCATCCCGCTCGCCTCCGCGAGCGCACCGGCCAGACCGGCGCCGACGGCAACCAACAGCAGGAAGTGCAGCAACGGACCGAGCCAGGGGAACGCAAGGATGGCCCCGAGAACCAGCGGAGCGATCAGACCTGGCGTCCACACCAGCCCGGACGTGTCCGACCGTGCGGCCGGGTGGATCACCTCGGCGAGCGCCCACGCGGTCAGCGGCCAGAGCGCGATCACGGTGGCCTCGATCAGGGCCCCGACCAGCAGCAGACCGGCCACCAGCGGGCGCGACATCCCCGGCCGGCGCGAGAAAGGCGGAAGGACGCGACCGGTCGCCTCGGACAGGCCGGCCAGCAGCACGAGCGCGATGACCGGTGTCATCGATCAGCCTCCCGCGCGGGATCGGCGGGCGCCGGCTGCACGACCGCACCGGTCGCTCGCAGGTAGCGTTCGAGCTCGTCCGCGGCCCGGCGGTATCCGCCCGCGCCGCGCTGCTCAGCCCGCAGCGTGGCCGCGGCCGCCCGGAACCGCGGATCGTCCAGCAGTTGCCGGGCGCACGTCTGTACGGTCGCCTCGGCCACCTCGTCGGTCCGCAGCGTCAGGCCGGCTCCGAGTCCGACGATGCGCGCGGCGACCAGCGGCTGGTCGGCCCCTTGGGGAACCACGAGCATCGGGACCCCGGCGTACATGGCCTCGTTGACGCTGTTCATCCCGCCGTGGGTGACGAACAGGGCGGCCCGGGCCAGTACGTCGGGCTGTGGCACGGAGCGGCGTACGAGCACGTTGGCGGGCAGCACGCCCAGCGCGGTGGGGTCCGTCTGGCCGGACGAGATCACCACGGAGCCGGCCAGCGGAGCGAGGGCGAGGGCGATGGTCCGCAGGAGCGCCGGCTCGGCCTTGAAGACCGTGCCCAGGGAGACGTACAGCACCGGGTCCTGCAGCTGGTCGGCCGGAAACAGCGCGTCGGCGGGACGGGCGCCGATGCTCGGGCCGACGAACCGGTAGGACTGGTCGAGCTCCTCCGCGCCGGGCTGGAAGGCCGGCGACGTGTAGACGAGGTTGAGCAGCTGCCGGATGTTGCCCAGGTCAACCAGCGGCAACCCGCGTAGGTCGTACCGGCGGCGCAGCTCCCAGCGTGCCCGCAGGTAGCCCAGGGCACTGCTCGGCCGGGACACCGCCGCGAGCAACAGGTCCCACGAGACGGCTGTGGGACTGGGCACTCGCTGGTTGAAGGCGAATGTGGTGAACGACGAGACCGCCGGCACCCCGAGCTCACGCGCCGCCACGGCACCCCACGGACACGCGGCGTCGTGGAGGATCAGGTCGGGCCGGACCTCGCGCAACTCGGTGAGCACGCTGGGCAGCACCTGGACGGCGGTCCGCGCGAGTCCCTCCAGCAGGACGAGTGGGATGGGCGGATCCGGCAACGACTGTTCGCCGCCGGGGTAGAGCCGGACGCCCGCACCGGCGGCCTCGATCTCCGCCCGGAAGGCCGGCGAGGTGTGGTAGCTGACCGTGTGCCCACGCCGCACCAGCTCTGCCACCACCGGCAGAGTCGGGTTGACGCGGCCGTGCATGGCGATGTTCAGGAACGCGACGGTGCTCACTGACCGGCCCCCGATCGGAAGGAGATGACTGATTCGGCCTGGCCGACGGGATCGCCGGTCCGGTACAGACCGGGACCGCTGACAGTCAGCCGGTCGAGGAAGCGCCCCGCGGTGACGGACGCGGTGCTGATCAGGCGCTGGGAATGACTGAAGTCCCACGGCGCGGGCCATTCGTCCACACCGGTCGGCAGGACGACGGTCGGAAGGCGCTGGGAAACGTCCTGCAGGTCGACCTCGATCTGGTGATGCACCTGCAGGACGGCGGCTCGGGAGGCGATCGCGCCGGGACGACGCCGTGGCAGGACCGGACGGACCGGCCAGCTCGCGGGACCCGTCGACAGGACCACCACGCTTTCCGCCCCCGCCTGCTCGGCTTCGCGGACGGGAACGTAGGCAACCAGCCCGCCGTCGACAAGGGTCCGGCCGTCCCGGACGACCGGAGGCAGGGCACCCGGGATCGCCGCACTGGCCAGCAGCGCGGACGGCAGGTCCCCGCGGTCGAGCCGGACCGGATCACCGGTGGCCAGATCCATCGCCACCGCGGTGAACGGGATCGGCAACTGCTCGATCCGCGCCGGCAGCTCGGCCCGCGCGATCAGCCGGCGCAGGCCGCGGTCGGTGAAGATGCTCGTCCGCGACGACAGGTACCCCAGCGGAAACACGTCCCGTCGGCGCAGCCGGGTCCACACCTGGTCGAGCCACGGTGCGGCCCGGTCGGGATGGGCGGCCGCGATCGCCCCGGTGAGCGCGCCCACCGACGTCCCGACGATCAGGTCGGGGACGAACTTGCGGTGCTCCAGCGCGTAGCCGACGCCGACGTGTGCCGCGCCGAGCACGCCGCCGCCGCCCAGCGCGACGGCGACCGGACGGGGAAGCGCGTCCAGGCCGGTCGTCCGCGGGTCGTCCTGGCGCCATGTCGTACCCATGACTTCCTCTTCCTGACCAGGTCCTCGGCTACCTGTCACCAACCAGGACCGGACGGCCCGCCAACTTGTGACAGCGACCCGTTGAAGGGCAGGACCGGTGCGCCGGAGAGCACGGCCAGGATCAGGACGCCGGCCGCGAACACGAGGTGCTGCCACCCTCGGGGCGGGACCACAGACGCCGGCCGGTGAGCGTCAGCTGGGCTCGAGTTTGTGCAGCAGGCCGGCGCCGAAGTCCTTGGCCGGCATCTCGGCGACGGACAGCAGCGTCGCGGTCCGCTGGATGCCGGGGATGCGCCAGACCTGCTCCATCAGGATGGTCCTCAGTTCGCCGTAGTCGCGGACGCGCATCCGGATCAGCAGATCGAGCTCGCCGGTGACCAGGGTGACGTCCTCGACCTCCGCGAGGTCCCAGAGGCCGGCCATGATCGCGGCGACGTCGTACCCGGGCGCCGCCTCGATGGACAGGAAGACGACCTGGCCGTAGCCGACGACCGACCAGTCGACCTGGGCGCGGTAGCCGGTGACGACGCCGTTGCGTTCCAGCCGGGCCATCCGCTCGCCGACGGTGGGAGCCGAGACGCCCAGGATGGCCGCGATCTGGCGCTGCGACGCCCGGCAGTCGGCCACCAGGATCTTCAGCAGCGCGAGGTCGATCGCATCCAGGGCGTACGGCTCGCGCGGCGGCGCGGCCACGTCCTGGACGCGGGCCAGCGAAGAGTGGTCATCGGCGATCATCGGGGACCTTTCCGGGAGTCTCGGAGATGAGCCGGAGCTGGGTGAAGGCGAGAATGCCTTCGAGCCCGCCTTCGTAGCCGTAGCCGGAGTTGCCCAGCCCGCCCAGCGGTACGTCGGGCAGCGACGGCGCCAACTGGTTGACGCCGAGGTTCGAGGCGTTCACCCGCCGGGCGACCTCGTCGCGGATCCTCAGGCTGTCGGTGAACAGGTACGCCGCGAACGCGTACGGCGCGGCGTTGGCCGCGTCGATCGCTTCGTCCACCGTGCTGAACGACGACACGGTCGCGACCGGCCCGAACGGCTCCTCCGAGAGGATCCCGGCGTCCGCCGACGGCCCGGCGATCACGGTCGGCTCGAAGAAGAAGCCGTCGCGGTCCACCTGGCGACCACCGGTCGTGATCGTGCCACCCTGCTCGACGGCGTCCCGCACGAGCCGGACCAGCGCGTCCACCCGCCGCTGGTCCGCCACCGCGCCGAGCGTCACTCCCTCCTCGGTACCGTGACCGAGGACGTGAGCCTCGGCCGCGGCCGTCAGCTTCGCGACGAGGTCCTGATAGCGCGACTCGTGGACGATGTACCGCGTGGGCGCGACGCAGGACTGCCCGGCCGAGCCGAACTTGGCGCCGGCCGTGACCGCGACCACGTGATCCACGTCGGCGTCGGCCATCACCAGAACGGGTGCGTGCCCGCCGAGCTCGAGAACTGTGCGGATGAGGTTCGGAGCCGCCTGCGCGGCCAGCGCCTTGCCGACCGCGGTCGAGCCGGTGAACGACAGTGCCTTGATCGCCGGGGACGACGTCAGCTGTTCCGACACCGCCCGCGGATCGCCGAAGACGAGATTCACCACCCCGGCCGGCAGGCCCGCCTCCGCCAGCAGCTCCACGATCAGGCGGGCGGTCGCCGGCGCGAACTCGGAGGCTTTGAACACCACCGTGCAGCCGGCCGCGAGGGCCGCGCCCAGCTTCCGCGTGGCCAGGACCGCCGGGAAGTTCCAGGCGGTGACCACCGCAACCGCACCGAGCGGTGCCGGCACCGACGTACGTCGGGAGCCGGCGACCACCCCGGGGAACACGGACGCCTGGATCCGGCCTGCCTGCTCGCCGTTCCAGCGCAACGTCTGCACGGCCCGGCCGATCTCGCCGCGCGCGTCGGCCTCGGTCTTGCCGGTCTCCAGCAGGATCGTCGCCACCGCCTCCTCGGTCCGCTCCGCCAGCAGCCCGGCCGCCCGCCGGAGGACGTCTCCGCGCGCTGCGCCGGTCAGCCCGGACCACGCCGGAAACACGTTCTCGGCCGCCGCGATCGCCTCGGCGACCTGCCCGGCGGTGGCGAGCGACACCGTGCCGACGACCTGACCGTTGCCCGGGTCAACGTTCTCGAGAGTGCCGGCCCGGCCCGCGGTCCACCATCCGTCGACGAACAGGTCCGCGCTCATCCGGGCCGACGCCTGGTCAACGGACATAGGACGCGCCGTTCACGTCGATCGTCGTACCGGTCGCGTGCCTGGCCTGACCGGAGGCCAGGAACGCGATGATGTTGGCGACGTCCTGCGGCTGCGCGACCTCGCCGAGGCCGGTCTGCTGGGCGGCGACCGCGACGCCGACGGTGTCGCGGAAGTGCCGGTTCAGGTTGGTGTCGACGTACCCCGGGGCGATCGCGAAGGCGGTCACTCCCTGGCGGCCGTACTGGCGGGCGATCGTCCGGGTCATCGCGACCACGCCGGCCTTGGCCGCGGCGTAGTGCCAGTACTCCGGGTCCTCGCCGCGGAAGGCCGCGCGGGACGCCAGGTTGATGATGATGCCGCCGTCCGCGCGTGCGGAGTACGCGCTCACCGCCTCCCGGCAGAGCACCGCCGGCGCCTTCAGGTGGAGGTCGAGCGAGAAGTCCCACACCGCGAGCCACTCGTCGAGCGGAGCGCCCAGCGGCGCCGGCGGATACGCACCCGCGTTGTTCACCAGGACGTCGACCTGTCCCTTCGCGGCCCACGCCTCGTCCCAGAGCCGCTTCACCGCGGCCAGGTCGGTCAGATCGGCGACGAAGGTTGTCGCGCTGTCACCCAACTCCTGCGCCAGCGGCTCCAGGGCGCTGTCGGCGAGGTCGTGGATCAGCACGTGCCCGCCCTGCGCGACCACGGTCCGCGCGACCGCCGATCCGATCCCTCCCCCGGCACCGGTGACCAGCACGACTCGCCCCGCCAGACTGCTCATCGACACCCTCCTGGGCTTGTCATCTGTAAAGTAACGCCTGCTACAACCTCATCACTTGTGCACTTCGCCGCCACGATACCCTTACGGCAAGGAGGTGGATAGCTGTGCTCGTCTGCATCGGCGATCTGGTCGAGGACGTCGTGGTCTGGACCGACGGCGGGTCACGGACCGGGACCGACAACCCGGCGCGGATCCGGCGCGTCCGGGGTGGCGCGGCCTCCAACGTCGCCGCGTTCGCCGCGAGTCGGGGTACGCCGGTCCGGTTCGTCGGCCGCGTCGGCGACGACCCGGCCGGTGAGGCGCTCGTCCAGGAGCTGAGCAAGGCCGGCGTCGACGCCAGGGTCCAGCGCCGGGGACGGACCGGCACGATCGTCATCCTGGTCGACGCCTCCGGGGAACGGACGATGTACCCGGACCGGGCGGCCTCGGCCGAGCTCGCCGACGTCCCGGACTCCTGGATCTCCGGCGCGGCCGCGATCCACCTCTCGGCGTACTCGCTCACCGGACCGCCCGGCCAGGTCCTCCGCCAGGCCGCGGCCATCGCGCGGGCCGAGGGCGCGGTACTCGCCGTCGACGGGTCCTCGGTCGCTCTCATCGACTCCGTCGGCCCGGCGACCTTCCGCGACCTGGTCGGCGCACTGCGGCCGGGGTACGTGTTCGCGAACGGCGCCGAAGCCGAGCTCGGGTCATTGCGCGACCTCGCCGGCCGAGGTACGACGGTCGTGGTCAAGAACGGCCTGGATCCGACCGAGGTGCACTTCGGTGACGGCCGGTCGGCCGCGGTCCCGGTCCCGCCGGTCGACCGGGTGCTGGACACGACCGGCGCCGGCGACGCGTTCGCCGCCGGTTTCCTGTCCGCCGTACTGCAGCAGGCAGAGCCTCTCGAGGCGGTCGCAGCGGGCCACGCCCTCGCAAGTAGGGTCCTCACTGAGCCAGGCGCCACCCTCCACGCACCAGGAGCCGTACGTGACTGACAACCCCGCCGGACTCGTCGTCGCTGACGACGTCGCGCACGCCCTGGCCGAGGGAGGTGCGGTCGTCGCGCTGGAGTCGACGATCTTCTCGAACCTCGGGCTGCCCGCCCCCGCGAACGCGGAGGCACTCGCCCGCTGCAAACAGGCCGTCCTCGACCAGGGCGCCGTGCCGGCCGTGACCGCGATCCTCGATGGCCGGCCGCACGTCGGTCTCACCGCCGACGAGGAGAAGCGCGTCCTGCACGGCACCCGGAAGGTCGCCGAGCGCGATCTGGCGGTGGCCCGGGCACAGGGGTGGGACGTCGGCGTCACCACGGTGTCGGCCTCGGTCGCGCTGGCGCACGCCGCCGGCATCTCGGTCTTCGCCACCGGCGGCATCGGCGGTGTCCATCGCGGGTCGGAGGTCACCGGGGACATCTCGGCCGACCTGGACGCGATCGCCAACCACCCGATCGTCACCGTCAGCGCCGGCGCCAAGGCGTTCCTCGACCTGCCCCGGACGCTCGAGTACCTCGAGACCGTCGGCGTGCCCGTGCTCGGCTGGCAGCACGACTGGTTCCCGGCGTTCTACACCCGATCCAGCGGGCTGCCGGTCCCCCACCGGGTCGACGACGAGCAGGTGGTCTGCGACGTACTGCGCTTCCGCACGCGACCGTCGACCGGGGTCCTCCTGACCGTCCCGATCCCGGTCGCCGACGAGATCCCGGAGGCGCACATCGACGCGGTCCTCGCCGCCGCGCTCGAGTCGAGCACCGCGGCGGGAATCACCGGCCCGGCGGTCACGCCGTACGTCCTCGAACGGATCGAGAAGGAAACCGACGGCCGCAGCATCCCCGCCAACCTCGCCCTCGCCCGCAACAACGCCACCATCGCCGCCCGCATCGCCACCACCCTCGCGGCCACCGCCGGGTGACCGCACCCCCGCCCGACGGCAGGGGTGCGGCGGGACTCAGCGGTTCTCGAGCCAGGGGTCGTC